>CBFHCJ010000238.1:0-9046 GCA_965654005.1 uncultured Streptomyces sp.
CCATGCTGGCGAACGCCCACTCGCCGGACGCGGTCAGGATGATCACCGCGCCCAGACCGGCCCAGAGGCTGACCTGCTTGATGACGTCGCCCCGGGACCGCTCTTTCTTGAGGCTCGCCGCCCGCTTCTCGGCGAGACGGCGGGCCTCCCGCGCGGCATCCCGTTCCTGCTCCGCCTGCCGCAGCACCTCGTCTGCCTGCTGGCGGACCCCGGCGGCCGCCGTCTTGGCGTCGGCCTCCGCCTTCGCGCGCAGCTGCTCGGCCTCGGCGGCGAGCCTGTCGCGCTGCGCCTGGCGCTCCCGCTCGTGGGCCTCACCCAGCTTGCGGAAGTCCGCCTCGATCTGCGCCCGGGCCGTCTCGGTCTCCTCGCGGTACCGGGCCAGCTCGGCGTCGATCTGCGCACGGCGCTCGGCGAGCTCCTCGTTCAGCTCCAGCCGCGCCGACCGGCTGGCGATGTCCAGGTCCGTGTCGAGCACCGCCCGCCGGGCCTTGATCTCGGCCGCCTGGTCCTGGGCCTCACCCAGGATCTTCGCGGCGTCGTCCAGGGCGTTGCGGTAGGCGGCCTCGGCCGAGGCCCGGCGCATGTCCACCAGAGTGGTCGCCCGCTGCTCGGCCTCGGCGAGCACGGCGCTCACCTGGTCTTCGGCCCCGGCCAGCAGGGCCTGTGCCTGTTCATCGGCGGACGCCGTGATCTCCTCGGCCGCCCGTTCCGCGTCGGCGCGGGCGGTGTCGAGGAGGTCTCGGACCTCCTGGCCAGCGGCGGCGCGGACGGTGTCCGCCTCGCCCCCGGCCTCGGCCAGGACCTTCCTGGCGTCGGCGGCCGCGGTCTGCCGGATCGTGCGGGCCGTCTCCTCGGCGGTGGCGATCAGCCGCGCCGTCTCCTCGGCCGCCTGCTGCCGCGCCAGGTCGAGGGTGTCGGCGGCCCGGTCCATCAGGTCGGCCGCCCGGTCCCGCATGTCCGCGAGCCGGGCCTCCGCCTCTTCCCGCACCTCCGGGCTCGGCGGCACGGGTGCCGCGGCGGCCGGTCGGCGCTGCTGCGGGGGTGTCGTCGTCTTGGCCGACGGCGTACGCGCCGCCGTCGTCTTCTTCCGGGTGCCGCGGGTGGTGCCGGTTCGGGCCGCCACGCGAGCTCCTTTCATGCGGGTGGCCGCCTCCCGGCGGCCACCTGGTGTGCGGTGCGGTCCGTTGATCAGCGGCGGGCGAGGCGAGCGGCCAGGCGGTCGACCGCCTCGCCGCTGCGGAGGGCAACGCGGATGACCTGCTGGCGGAACACGAGGTCGCCGCTGTAGCGCAGGCGGTCATCCGCCCGGCGGCCCGGCCCCCTGCCCACGCGGGCCAGGTGGAAGTGCAGGCGCATCGGCTGCGGTCCGCGGATCGCGGACACCAGCTCGGTGACCGCGTACAGCACGAACGCGTAGCCGAACACGACCACCGCCGTTGCCCGGCGGCCGGCCTTCTGGCGACGGCTGCCGATCGGACCGTGAGCCAGCGCGATCTCCGTGAGGTTCTGGTGAACCTCCCAGTCGACCGACGACCACGTCTCGACGTCGCCGTGCTCCTGGACGAACTTCTCGACGGCCATCACGGGCCTGCTGACCAGGGCGCTGCTCATGCTGTGACCTCTTCTCCGCCCCGGACCAGGGCCTCGCGTGCGATGCGGATCTGCTCGGCCACCTCGTGCGGCAGCCCGGTCGGGTCGATCTCCTGCAGCAGCTCCACCGCGAGGTGGCGGCGCAGGATGTGGACCTGGAGGTCGTCGACGATCCCGTCCAGGAGCTTCAGCACCTGGTCGCGGTCGCCGTGCACGGTCTGCAGGGCGAACAGCGCGGCCGCGCTGTGCACGGTCGCGGTGTCGGTGGCGTCGGCCTTCTCGCGCAGCTCGTCGAGCGTGCGGGTGCGGACGACGCGGATCGGGGAACGCAGCTTCATCAGCGACTGCCCCCGCTCACGCTCTCGCCGCAGCGGCACCGCCAGTACTCGCACATCGGGCAGACGTCCTCGGCGGCCGGGGTGGCCTGCCGCTCGACGTCCGTCTTGGCCTGCTCGGCCTGCCGGGCGCTCACGCGGCCCACTCCGTGTACTCGTCGCCGCCGGCGTACGCGTCGAAGTCGACGTCGACCACGGCGACCACGGCCTCCATCTGCTCGACGGTGACCTCGGAGCTGGCGACGATGACGCGCAGGCTCACGTTGCCCTGGCACATCGTCCCGGCGATCCGGAAGCCGGTCTTGGTCCTGGTGATGCCGCTGTTCTCCAGCTCCTTCACCAGGGTCGGCAGCAGGTGCGCGGCCTCCTTGCGGACGACCAGGTCCGCCACGATCTCGCCGGGGCGGACGGTCACCGCGACCTCGACGCCGAGCCGCGCCAGGTCCTGGACCTCACCGAACACGCTCCACGCCTCGGCGACGACGTCGTCGACGCCGTCGGACACGGCCTGGGGGCGCAGGGGGGCAGCACTGGTGACTGCGATGATGGTCATGCGGATCTTCTCCTAGCGGTATGGATCCGTGGACCCCCGGCACACATGGCGTTCGAGCGCCGTGCCGGGGGTCGCGCCGTCTGTGCGGCGCGGTGAGCGGATGGGGAGTTGCACACGCTGGCTCACGCCAGCCCCGACCCCACCCCTGGGGTCCTGCTCAGATCCGCTCTCGGGCTGCCATGCGGCCAGCCCCCCGCTCAAGACCTCACCAGCCGGAAAAGCGCTGGTGAGAGGGTCATCTCGTCGTAATGACGGCAGGGGCGCCGCGCCCGAATTTCATGTCCACTGTTGAGTTCTCAAGGAACGAGCGGCCAGCCAGCTTCAGCCCCGGGGGACCTGGTTCTGACACCGCCTCAGCACTGCTACGCCAAGAGCACACAGGGCAAAGCCCTGCACTCAACTTCGTGTCCGAAGCTGGCGCGACACCGACCGTAGCCCCCTCGGACCAAGGTCGTCAACAACTTCGGACACGAAGTCAGGAAAGACGGATGAGCCGTCAGAACTGGCATTTTTAGGGAAGGTTGCAGCTCACGGCAGGAATCGGGAGCACTTCAGACCCGAAGACAGAAACACACGCCCTGACTTCCGACTCGAAGTTGGGCTACTCTGCCCGGCATGCCACCGAGGATGAAGTCACCGCCGATCCGCGAAATCGCGGATGACCTGGAAGGGCGCATCGCGTCCGGGGAGTTGCAGCCTGGAGAACAGCTGCCCAGCACCCGCGACCTAGCCGTCCAGTACGAAGTCAGCGAGAAGACCATCTACCGCGTCATCTCGCTGATGAAGGCCAGTGGACAGCTCGAAGCAAGGCAGGGCAAAGGCGTCTTCGTTCGCTCCATCAAGCCGCTCGAATGGCATTTGCACCGCTTCGAGCGCGGGAGTCGTCGCGATGACCCGGCGGCCGGCCGAGACGACTGGAAGGCCGCCGCCGAGGAGCAGGGTCGTGTCGCCACTCAGGACACGCCCCGCGTATCGGTCGAGCCCGCGCCCGCAGACGTCGCCAAGTGGCTGCAGGTCGAGCCGGGCACCTTCGTGGTGGCACGTCGGCGCGTACGTCGTGTTGACGGCGAGCCCTTCCAGCTCGCCGACAGCTGGTTCCCGACGAGCATCGCCTTGGACACCGACCTCATGGTCGAGGCCGACGTGACCAAGCCCGGAGGCATCCTCGCCTTCATCGGGCATCCGCAGGTCGCGCTCCGCGACGAAATAAGGTCCTGGCCGCCCGCGACTCCCGTCGAGGCCGAGCGCCTTGAGCTCCCCGAAGGAATCGGAACACCCGTCATCCGGCACACACGCATCGGATACGGGGAGGACGGCAAGCCAGTGCGAGTGATGGTCACGGTGGCCCCCGGCCACCTCAACACGCTCGTGTACGAGATGGAAGTCTGACTGTGAACCAACTGACTGTTCGTCACGCCTCCGGCAGCGACGAGACAGCCCTGATGAAGTTGCGCATCGAAGCGGAGGAATGGCTCGCCGCCGCTGGCATCGACCAGTGGCGCAGCCCCGGCTTCCGCGACCGAGCACTTGCGAAGTGGCGGGACGACATCGCCGCAGGTCGTACCTGGGTCGTCGAGGACGGCCGCGAGGAAGTCCTTGGCACCGTCACCCTCGCGCGCCCCGACGCCGACTTCTGGAAGGCGTCCGACGCCCCGGAGTCCGCCGTGTACGTCGCCAAACTCATCACGGCCCGCCAGGCCAGCGGCCTGCAGCTGGGCGGCCGCATCCTCGACTGGGTCGGCTCAGTTGCCCGCGCTCACCGACTGCCCTGGGTACGTCTCGACTGCTGGCGAACGAACGTCAAGCTGCAGGACTACTACCTGCACGAGGGGTTCGAGCACGTACGGACCGAAGCTCCTGCCCACCGCCTCTCGGGCTGGATGGCTCAGCGGCCGGCCGCAGATGTCGCTCACCCCGACCTTCCGCCGCTCGTTACGAGAGAGGCCCCCGCCGACACTCCGAATTCGTCGGGCTGACTACCCGTCGCGTGCTCAGGGAGGAAGATGTGCCGGAAACGCGAACAGGCCCCCGCGGGGGCCTGTCGGTCGCGAAGCCGGTGTGTGAGAGCCCGGCCCGCGATCAAGCACCTACCAGGAACGTGGAGGTGCCTGCGATGTTCAGCAGGCTACGCGTACCCACCGACAGTGGGCCAGCGGGACACGGCGCCACGCCGACACGGTCCCGCGCTTCCCGCGTGGCGGGACGGCATCGCAAGTTCTCTCCCGGCAGACGGGATCTCGGAGTATCCGCGCCGGAAACCCGGTACAACACGACACCGGCGTCCGGCACGATCGCCAGATGCGCCCACGCTCCCTACCAGCTCAACGCCGGTTTCCCCAACCGGCGGGAGGACTCCACCATGGTCGTCATGCACGCACGCGCCCCATAACGCCGAGGGCCGCCCCTGCGCCAACAGGAGCGGCCCTCGAACTGAACTGCCTGACTCAGCTTCCGGCCCTGCAAGCCACACAGACCTGAGTCGTACGTCGGCGGTAACGCCGGGCTCCCTACCCCAAGGGGCCCGGTCACCAGTAGTCAGAGTAACCGGCAACCCGAGGTCTACGCAGCACCACTCGTAGGCCCGTCCGGTTACCTGCTGATGATCACCGACGTGCGGCTCTCTACCCGATCGGGAGAGTTCGCACCCCATGCACCGCCCCCTCCGGACCGCCTCCGCGGAGCCCGCGACGCTAACGTCTGCGGCCGCGTACGAAGGCGCCGTGATGATTACTGATTGCCTTCCGAACCATGCTTTGACCTGCCCCTATATCCCCATGCCCGCGAGCACCACCGGCCCGTCCACCGCGGCCGCCAAGGCGGTGGCGTGATGCAGAAGCGCCCTTCCAAGCCCCAGCGGTTCGCCGCCGTCGAGAACGACGCGATCGACGTGCTGCCGTCGCTCCTGGCGGTCGGTCTGCTCACCCGCCTGATCCGTGCCCAGGACGGCGAGGACGTCACCGTGGAGTCGCTCTGCGGCGAGTACGCCGAGGGCGAGACCGCGCTGTCCAAGGCGATGCGCGCGCTCGTCGCCGAGGCGTTCGTCGTGAAGTTCAAGGTCCAGCGCGCCGCGAACGAGCCGGTGCTCGACGAGGCCGGTGAGCAGGTCCTCGACGAGGCCGGGAAGCCCGTGATCAAGCGAGGCGGCTCCTGGTACACGACGTTCAGCGTCGACTCCCACAGCTTCACCGCCGAGGACGTCGCCGAGATGGTCGACGCGATCCTGGCCGGCGGCAACGTGAAGGCGATCCGCGTCGAACCGGAGCGCCTGGACCCCCGCAAGGCGGCGACCGCGGCCTCACCGACCGATGCCCCACCGACCCCCAAGAATCCGGGTGTCGGTCAGGACACATCTCCGCAGGTCGGACCGACACCCGCTTTTCCGGGGGTCGGTCATGAGGGGGCTGGTCGACCGACCCCGCCCCGACCGGGGGTCGGTCAGGGGGGGGCTCTTTTTAAGGAAGAAACTGTCTTTGAAAACTCTCCCTCCCCGTCCGCCGCACTCGACCCGTCCGTCACAGGGGGCTCGGGCCACGACGGAGAGGAGGCTGCGCCCGACAAGACCAACCCCGAGGGCGCTGATGCCGCTGGCTCGGCGGAGGTCACCGACGACGAGGTGACGGCCGCTGCACAGCGCAAGGCCGCCACGGACTTCGTGAGCAACCTGCCCGGCCGCTTCGGCCACGCTGCGGCCCGCTCCTTGGTGCCGCTGGTGGTGTCCGCGATGACGGCCGGCTGGACGCTGTCGGAGCTTCGCCGGTACCTGACCTCTCGTTGCGACGCCACGAAGATCCGCATGCCCGAGGTGATCTACCGCCGGGATCTGCTCGACCTGCCCGACCCGCAGGCCCGGAAGGTCGAGAACCCCTGCCCGCAGCACCCCGCGCGCGAGGCGGCCGAGTGCCTGCCCTGCCGCTCCTTCGCCGAGGACCAGCACGGCCGCGCCGAGGACGGAGCCCAGGCCCCGGCTGACGAGACGATCGCCGCCATGCGCGAGCGCCTGAGCAACTCCGGTGAGGACTGGTCGCCCGGCCCGGCCCGGACGACGCCGCACCAGCGTCGCAAGCCCCCGGCCGAGCTGGAGGCGAACAAGGCCGCCGAGGTCGAGGCCGCCCGTACGCGCTACCTCGCCCAGCTCGAGGACATGGCCGCGCTGGAGTCGTCGGCCACGGCCTGACGGCACCGCCGCCCGCCAAAACGTGCGGGCCGCCCCATGCCCGGGGCGGCCCGCGTGATCCCTCTGACCGCATCCACGCACATCAGGAGACCTTCGTGACCACGATCGCAGATGACCCGCGCGAGCACTACGACGGTGAGGACAGCCACGGCCGCCAGCGCGGCGAATTCGAGCGGGTTCCGCCGCAGGACCTCGGCGCCGAGCAGTCGGTTCTCGGCGGGATGCTGCTCTCGAAGGACGCCATCGAGGACGTCCTTGAGCTGCGCCTGGAGGCCAGCGACTTCTACCGCCCGCCGCACGGGATCGTCTTCGCGGCCGCCGTCGAGATGTACGCCAAGGGCGACCCGGTGGACCCGATCACGTTGGGCGCCGAGCTCACCCGGCGCGGCGACATCACCCGCGTCGGCGGTGCCTCCTACCTGCACACCCTGGTCCAGCAGGTGCCGACGGCCGCCAACGCCGCCTACTACGCCGAGATCGTCCAGGAGAAGGCGACCCTGCGGCGCCTGGTCGAGGCCGGCACCCGCATCGTCCAGTCCGGCTACAACGCCGAGGGCGACGTCGAGGAGCTGGTCGACGCCGCCGGCGTCGCCATCAGCGACATCGCCCGCGTCCGCGAGGACGAGGACGGCACTGACATCGGCGACGACTTCGCCGACATGGTCGACGAACTGGTCGACCTCGGGAAGAACGGCCAGGCCATGGGCATCCCCACCGGCCTGACCGACCTGGACAGCCTCACCTTCGGCCTCCACTCCGGCCAGGTGATCATCATCGCCGCGCGTCCGGCGCTCGGGAAGACGACGCTCGCCATCGACTTCGCCCGCTCCGCCGCCATCCACCACGGCCACCGCACGGCCTTCTTCAGCCTGGAGATGGGCCGCCGCGAGCTCCAGCACCGCGTCATGTCCGCCGAGGCACGCATCGCCCTGCACCACATCCGCGGCGGCACGATGACCGACACCGACTGGGACCGCTTCGCCAAGGCCCAGCCCCGGGTCTCCGCCGCGCCGCTGCACATCGACGACAACCCGAACCAGTCGGTCATGCAGATCAAGGCCAAGGCCCGGCGGATGCAGCAGCGCAAGGGCCTCGGGCTGGTCATCATCGACTACCTGCAGCTGCTGACCCCCGGCGGCGGCCGCCGCGCGGAGAACCGCCAGCAGGAGGTCTCCGACATGTCCCGCCAGCTCAAGCTGATGGCCAAGGAACTCGGCGTGCCGGTCGTCGTCCTTGCCCAGCTCAACCGCGGGCCCGAACAGCGCACCGACAAGCGCCCCGTCCTGTCCGACCTGCGCGAGTCCGGATCGCTGGAGCAGGACGCGGACCTAGTGATCCTTCTGCACCGCGAGGACGCGTACGAGAAAGAGTCCCCGCGCGCGGGCGAGGCCGACCTGATCGTGGCCAAGCACCGCAACGGCAGCACCGCGACGATCACGACCGCCTTCCAGGGCCACTACTGCCAGTTCGCCGACATGGCGCGCATCTAAAAATCGAACATGCGCGCTAATTCGAGAGGGAGTGAAGTGCAGGTGTCGACGCAGGAAGTTCGCCGGACGGACCGGCCGGACGTGGTGGTGGTGCCGGCCTCGGTCATCAACGACACGAAGATCACGCTGACGACGCTGGGGCTGTACGTGCAGCTGGCCCACCTGATGGAGCTCTATCGCCCGCCGCACGACCTGGAGCATCTGACCGGCATCCTCGTGGAGACCTTGGAGGGCCAGTTCGCCACCGACCCGCAGGTGATCCGGGCGAGCATCCGATACCTGGTCGAGGCCGGACACCTGCGGGTGACCGCCTCGCCACGCGATCCCGACGAGGACCTGACCGAGAAGGAGTGGCACCAGAAGTACGGCGGCTTCCCCCAGCTGTAGGCCAGGCCGCGACACTGACCGCTCCGGCTGGCACAGTGCCCGCCGTAGTCATCACACACCGACGTCCCCGGCGCACCCCCCGCGCCGGGGACGTCGTACATCCCGCCCCACCTTGTACCGCTGTTAACGGGCCCTTGCGCCACCGTCAGGAGCTGATGGGTGCGGCCCGTACCGCACCCATCACCCCAGCTCAGAGCACTTCTCCGCCCCATCCCCGCGCGGATGATCTTGACCCCCTCACGCTGGAAGCGGAGTCGTGACCGGAGCGGGGACGGTGGATGGCCGGAAAACGGCAGGTCATGACCCAGACAACACCCGCCAGTAACTAGCGCAAGGGCCTGTTAATAGCCTGGAGGGAGGGGGGCGCGGGGCCGGCCCCGCGCGCGCCGCTGGTCGCCAATGTCACCGCCGCCCCGGTCCACGATCCGGACGTCATCCGCAAGCTGCTGGTCGAGCAGGTCACCGGCCGCGTGCGCTGGCGCGAGAGCATGACCTGGCTGGCCACCGACGGCGGCGT
>CBFHCJ010000239.1:0-9046 GCA_965654005.1 uncultured Streptomyces sp.
TGCCCGAGGGCGACCCGGACCGCAATGTCACGCAGGCCCGCGAGGCCCTGCTGGGCTCCGTGCCCCTGGACCCGAAGCGCGTGCACGCCATGCCCGCGTCGGACGGTCCGTTCGGCACCGACGTGGACGCGGCGGCCGAATCGTACGCGGCGGAGCTGGCCCGGGCCGCGGGGCCGGAGAACCACGGCGCGGCGCCCACCTTCGACGTCCTGATGCTGGGTGTCGGCCCGGACACCCACGTGGCCTCGCTGTTCCCGGAGCTGCCGGCGGTGCGGGAGACGGAGCGGACGGTGGTCGGCGTGCACGGCGCACCGAAGCCACCGCCGACCCGGATCTCCCTGACCCTCCCGGCGATCCGCGCGGCACGCGAGGTGTGGCTCCTTGCGGCAGGCGAGGACAAGGCCCAGGCCGTAGCGATCGCCCTGTCGGGCGCGGGCGAGGTCCAGGCCCCGGCGGCGGGGGCGTACGGCCGCTCACGCACGCTGTGGCTCCTGGACGCGGCGGCGGCGGCGAAGCTGCCGAGGTCGCTGTACCCACCGGCGTCGCCGTAAGCGGGGATGCGGCGGGGGATGGTTCTCGCCCCCGCCGCTCCTACCCGTCCCTGCCCCCGGGGGCTGCTGACTGCGCCGCTTCGACTCCGCACCAAGGGCTCCGCCGCCTCGACCCCGCCAGGGCCTGGGCACCCGGCAGGACGCTACCCCTCGGAAAGGATCGGACGGTCAACTCACCGCGATCCAACGCCCTTGTGTGTTCGCCAGGTTGTGATCCCCGAGCGACCCTGTTCATGATCGCCGGGGAGTCCACGGGATACGGACGGCCCCGCGCCGCCCGTTTTCCCTTGCCTTCGATCCCTAACGGCCGCGCAGCTCACGGTACTTGGCGACCAGTGCCTTGGTGGACTCGTCGAGGCCCGGCACGTTCGCGCCTTCGGTCAGCGCGGGCTCGACGCGCTTGGCGAGGACCTTGCCCAGCTCGACGCCCCACTGGTCGAAGGAGTCGATGTTCCAGATCGCGCCCTGGACGAACACCTTGTGCTCGTAGAGGGCGATGAGCTGGCCGAGCACCGACGGGCTGAGCTCCTTGGCGAGGATCGTGGTGGTCGGGTGGTTGCCCTTGAACGTCTTGTGCGGCACGAGCTCCTCGGGCACGCCCTCGGCACGCACCTCGTCCGGGGTCTTGCCGAAGGCCAGCGCCTGGGTCTGGGCGAAGAAGTTGGCCATCAGCAGGTCGTGCTGGGCGACCAGGCCGGGCTGCAGATCGGCGACCGGCTCGGCGAAGCCGATGAAGTCGGCCGGGATCAGCTTGGTGCCCTGGTGGATAAGCTGGTAGTAGGCGTGCTGCCCATTGGTGCCCGGGGTGCCCCAGACCACCGGGCCGGTCTGCCAGTCGACCTCCTGCCCGTCGCGGTCCACGTACTTGCCGTTGGACTCCATGTCCAGCTGCTGGAGGTAGGCGGTGAACTTCGACAGGTAGTGCGAGTACGGCAGAACGGCGTGCGACTGGGCGTCATGGAAGTTGCCGTACCAGATGCCCAGCAGACCGAGCAGCAGCGGCACGTTGGACTCGGCGGGCGCGGTGCGAAAGTGCTCGTCGACGATGTGGAAGCCGTCGAGCATCTCGCGGAAGCGGTCCGGGCCGATGGCGATCATCAGGGAGAGTCCGATCGCCGAGTCGTACGAGTAGCGGCCGCCGACCCAGTCCCAGAACTCGAACATGTTGGCCGTGTCGATGCCGAACTCCTCGACCTTCTCGGCGTTCGTCGACAGGGCCACGAAGTGCTTGGCCACGGCCTCCTGACCGGCCTTCAGCTCGGTCAGCAGCCAGCTGCGCGCCGAGGTGGCGTTGGTGATCGTCTCGATCGTGGTGAACGTCTTGGAGGCGATGATGAACAGCGTCTCAGCCGCGTCCAGATCCCGTACGGCCTCGTGCACATCGGCGCCGTCCACGTTCGACACGAAGCGGACCGTCAGATCACGGTCGGTGTAGGAGCGCAGCGCCTCGTACGCCATCGCCGGGCCCAGGTCGGAGCCGCCGATCCCGACGTTGATGACGTTCTTGATGCGCCTGCCGGTGTGCCCGGTCCACTCGCCCGAGCGAATGCGGTCGGCGAAGCCGGCCATCTTGTCGAGCACGGCGTGTACATCGGGCACGACGTTCTCCCCGTCGACCTCGATCACCGCGTCCCGCGGGGCGCGCAGCGCGGTGTGCAGGACCGCGCGGTTCTCCGTGGTGTTGATCTTCTCGCCGCGGAACATGGCGTCCCTGAGGCCGAAGACGTCCCGCGCGGCGGCCAGCTCGCGCAACAGCCGCAGCGTCTCGTCGGTGACCAGGTGCTTGGAGTGGTCGACGTGCAGGTCGCCGACCTGGAGGGTGTACCTGCTGCCGCGCCCGGGGTCCGCCGCGAACAGGTCGCGCAGCCGCGCCTCGCCGAGCTCCTCGCGGTGCTTGACCAGGGCGGTCCACTCCGGCGTCTGGTTGAGCCTGGTACGGCTGTCTGCGTTCATCTCGGACTTCAGCCTTCTTCCTTGCTGTCTGCTGCGTACCTCGCCCCACTGCCGGTCCCAACCTAATTGACCAGGGCGTCAGATGACCTGTTGTCGCACCGTCGTACGGCGCGACAACAGGTACGTCCGGCTTGCGCACGGTTGTCAACGAGGTGACGGCGAGGGCGAAGAGCACGGCCGCCGGCAGCGCCGGCCCGTTCAGCCCGTACGTCCGCGCCACGGCTCCGCCGAGCAGGGCGCCGAGCGGGGTGCCGGACGTCGAGGCCGTACGGAAGGCGGAGGCGATGCGGCCCACCCGGGATTCGCCGCTGCACTCCTGCATGAGTGTCCCCTGATTGACGTTCCACATCATGCTCATGGCATCCAGCAGCAGCATGCCCATGAGGAGGGCGCCCACTCCTTCGCCGCTCTCGGCCCGGAGATTTACCCCCGGCCGGGCGCGGCTTCCGCTCGGGCGGCCGTATCGGTGACAGAGGCGACGACAAGAGGTTCGTCCGTGAGCCGTACGGCGAGCAGGGGCAGCGCGGCCGTACGCAGCACGTCCCCGAAGCGGGAGGCCACGGCGGCCGTCCCCAACCGCCCGAATCCCCGCGCCACGCGGGCGTACGCACACCGACCACCTCGACCGTCGCCACGATTCCCCCTCACGATTCGCCGATGCACAAACCGTAAAGGGCACCACTGACAATCGGTTCGAAGCGGCCGGCCGCCCGGGGACCGAACAGCTCCGGCCGGGCGCTCGCAGGCACCCGGCCGGATCAAGTCCTAGATTTCGCCGCGCAGTTTGGCGAGCGCCTCCGCGAGGATCGCCTCGCCGTCCGCGTCGCTGCGCCGCTCCCGTACATACGCGAGGTGCGTCTTGTACGGCTCGGTGCGCGGCGGGTCCGGCGGGCTGTCCCGGTCCTGTCCGGCCGGAAAGCCGCAGCGCGGGCAGTCCCAGGTGTCGGGAACCTGCGCGTCGCTGGCGAAGCTCGGCTGCGTCTCGTGCCCGTTGGAGCACCAGAAGGAGACGCGCAGACGCGGCGCGGACTCGCCGCGCTCGGCCTCGCCCATCGGCCCCGCCCCGACCCGGCTTCCTCGGATCGCGTTGCCACTTGCCACGGTCGTAACTCCCTGCGTGATGGTGCCGCGAAGCGAGTTGGTGTTTCGCTTCGCTGCGAGCGCCTCAGTCTACGTAAGGCCCAACGCGCGTCCAGTGATGGGAGTTACCCCCGCCGCCAGACGCAAGCCCCATGATAGGCCGCGTCCGAAAACCCGTACCGAACATGGGGCGTTACGTACTTTATGTGCGGTCTGCCGATACCGGCGGACGCCAGGTCTAGCTCTTGACCTTCATCAGGATGCCGAGCACCACGATGCACGCGAACCAGAGCAGACCGATCACGATGGTGATCCGGTCGAGGTTGCGCTCGGCGACCGAGGAGCCACCGACGGAGGACTGCATGCCGCCACCGAACATGTCGGAGAGGCCGCCGCCCTTCCCCTTGTGCATCAGCACCAGCAGCATCAGCAGCAGGCTGAAGACGATCAGGGCGATCGAGAACCCCAAAACCACGGCTGGACCAACTTCCTCGGAATCTGATGGACGACGGGGGCACAGTGGCAGGCCACCATGCCCCCGCAAGCGTACGACGGATCGCCCCTACCGCCTACTCACTGGTCGCGGAACCGCACGATCTTGACGAACTCGTCCGCGTCCAGCGAGGCGCCCCCGACCAGGGCGCCGTCGATGTCCGCCTTGGCCATGATCTCGGCGACGTTGCCGGCCTTCACCGAGCCGCCGTACTGGATGCGGACCTGGTCGGCCACGCCCTGCGAGTACAGCTCGGCGATCTTGCCGCGGATCGCCGCGCAGACCTCCTGGGCGTCGTCGGCGCCGCAGACCTTGCCGGTGCCGATGGCCCAGACGGGCTCGTACGCGATCACGATCGACTCGGCCTGCTCGGCCGGGAGGTCCTTCAGACCGCCCTCGACCTGCGCGAGCGTGTGCGTGACGTGGTTGCCCGCGTCACGGACCTCCAGCTCCTCGCCGACGCACAGGATCGGGGTCAGACCGTGCTTGTAGGCGGCCTTGACCTTGGCGTTGACCAGCTCGTCGGTCTCGTTGTGGTACTGGCGGCGCTCGGAGTGGCCGATCACCACGTAGGTGCACTTCAGCTTGGCCAGCATCGAACCGGAGATCTCGCCGGTGTAGGCACCGGAGTCGTGCGCCGAAACGTCCTGGGCGCCGTACTTGATCTTCAGCTTGTCGCCGTCGACCAGGGTCTGCACGGAGCGCAGGTCGGTGAAGGGCGGCAGGACGGCGACCTCGACGGCCTCGTAGTCCTTGTCGGCCAGGGCGAAGGCGAGCTTCTGGACGTGCGCGATGGCCTCGAGGTGGTTGAGGTTCATCTTCCAGTTGCCCGCCATCAGCGGCGTGCGTGTGGTCATTGAGGTCAGTCCTCCAGTGCGGCGATGCCGGGCAGCGTCTTGCCCTCGAGGTACTCGAGGGAGGCGCCGCCGCCGGTCGAGATGTGGCCGAATGCCGACTCGTCGAAGCCCAGGATGCGGACGGCCGCGGCGGAGTCGCCGCCGCCGACCACGGTGAAGCCGGGGGATTCGACGAGGGCCTGGGCGACCGCCTTGGTGCCCTCGGCGTAGTCGGGGTGCTCGAAGACGCCCATGGGGCCGTTCCAGCAGACGGTGGCGGCGTCGGCGAGCTTCGAGGCGTACAGATTGCAGGTTTCCGGGCCGATGTCCAAGCCCAGCTGGTCGGCCGGGATCGCGTCCGCGGCGACGGTGGTGGGGTTGGCCGGGGCCTTGGTCTTCAGGTCCGGGAACTCGGTCGAGACCAGCACGTCGACGGGCAGGACCAGCTCGACGCCCTGCTTCTCGGCGCGCTCGATGTACTCGGTGACGGCCGGAATCTGGTCCTCCTGAAGAAGGGAGACACCGACCTCGTAGCCCTTGGCCTTGAGGAAGGTGTACGCCATGCCGCCGCCGATGAGGAGGCGGTCGGCCTTGGCGAGCAGCTGGTCGATGACGGCGAGCTTGTCGGACACCTTGGCACCGCCGAGGGCTACGACGTACGGGCGCTTGACGTCCTCGGTGAGCTTCTTCAGGACGCCGACCTCGGTGGCGATGAGGTAGCCGGCGTAGTGCGGCAGGCGCGCCGGGAGGTCGTACACGGAGGCGTGCTTGCGGTGGACCGCGCCGAAGCCGTCGCCGACATAGACGTCCGCGAGGGCGGCCAGCCGGTCGGCGAACTCGCCGCGCTCGGTGTCGTCCTTGGCCGTCTCACCGGCGTTGAAGCGCAGGTTCTCGATGACCGCGACCTGACCGGGCTCGAGACCGTCGACCGCGGCGTGCGCGGCGGGACCGACGGTGTCCTGGGCGAACTCCACGGGGGAACCCAGGAGTTCGCCGAGCCGCTCGGCGGTCGGCAGCAGCGAGAAGGCGGGGTCGGGGGCGCCCTTGGGGCGGCCCAGGTGCGAGGCGACGACCACCTTGGCGCCCGCGTCGGCGAGGGCCTTGACGGTGGGAAGGACGGCACGGATGCGGCCGTCGTCGGTGATGACGCCGTCGGCCAGCGGGACGTTCAGGTCGGCGCGGACGAAGACCCGCTTGCCGTCGACGCCCTCGGCGAGAAGTTCGTCGATCGTCTTCATGAGTGGACTCCTAGGGAAGGCGGGGGAAGCTCTGGTGCTCGACAGGGTTGCTCATGTCGGCGCGACTCGTGCCCGCCGCTCGTGCGCGCGAGGGCCGAGTGGTTTCCGGGAGACCGAGGGGCTTGTCTCCGGAAGGCCGTTCGACCGGTGTGCGCGGAACTGGGCGCGAGCCGCGCGACACAGGGCTCGGGCCGCGCGACGTTGCGCTGGCCCGAGCCCTGCACTCACATCAAGGTGCCTGCTTCGGTGATCAGAGCTGGTTGCCGACGAAGACCGTCAGGTCGACAAGGCGGTTGGAGTAGCCCCACTCGTTGTCGTACCAGCCGATGACCTTCACGTTCTTGCCCTCCTGGACCATGGTCAGGGAGGAGTCGAAAGTGCAGGACGCCGGGGCGTTGACGATGTCGGAGGAGACGATCGGGTCCTCGGTGTACTCGAGGATCCCCTTCAGCTCGCCCTCGGCGGCCTTCTGGAAGGCGGCGTTGATCTCTTCCTTGGTGGTCTCGCGACCGAGCTCGACGACGAGGTCGGTGACGGAGCCGGTCGGGACCGGGACGCGCATGGCGATGCCGTCCAGCTTGCCCTTGAGCTGGGGCAGGACCAGTGCGGTGGCCTTGGCGGCACCGGTGGTGGTCGGGATGATGTTCTCGGCGGCGGCGCGGGCGCGGCGCAGGTCCTTGTGCGGGAAGTCCAGGATGCGCTGGTCGTTCGTGTACGCGTGCACCGTGGTCATCAGGCCCTTGACGATGCCGAAGTTCTCGTCGAGGACCTTCGCCAGCGGTGCCACGCAGTTGGTGGTGCAGGAGGCGTTGGAGATGACGTGGTGGTTCGCCGCGTCGTACTTGTCCTGGTTGACGCCCATCACGATGGTGATGTCCTCGCCGGAGGCCGGGGCCGAGATGAGGACCTTCTTCGCGCCGCCCGCGATGTGCTTCGCGGCGTCTTCCTTCTTGGTGAAGATGCCGGTGGACTCGATGACGATGTCGACGCCGAGCTCGCCCCAGGGGATGTCGGCGGGGTTGCGCTCGGACAGGACCTTGATGGTCTTGCCGTCGACGGTGATGGTGTCGGCGGTGTGCGAGACCTCCTGCTTCAGACGACCCAGGATGGTGTCGTACTTCAGCAGGTGGGCGGTGGTCGCGGTGTCACCCAGGTCGTTGACAGCCACGATCTCGATCTCTGCACCCTGCTCCAGCAGCGCGCGGAAGTAGTTACGACCGATGCGGCCAAAGCCGTTGATGCCTACGCGGATCGTCACGAAACCGATCTCCTCGTTGGTACGCCGGCTTTCGACGCCGGCGAGCTGTATGGGATGTCCCCGACCGCCTACGACCCTACCCCCCTGAGGCTCCCCTGGTGACATCCAGATGCCTCATACAGGGCAGAGCGGACAGTACCGGCCGGTCGGGGCACGGACCGCCCGGGCATGAAGGCCCGATCACTCGTTCCGGCGATGGAGAACCATCTGCCGTTGACCGAGGACCATCTGTCTATGACCGAGAACCATCTGCCGTTGGCTACGCCCGGTCAGGAGCCGAGTGCCACCGGCCTTTGCGATCAGCGCCGTCCGATCGGCCGCCGAGGCGACCTGTTCCAGGCCGACGCCCCGCCTCTTCCGCTTCTCGGCCTGTAGTTCGGTGAGGTAGATCGCGACGGCGCTCTTGCCGTTCCCGGTCAACTGTTCGGCGAGTTCGTCGCCGTCCTGTCCTGTCCGGCCTTGAGCAGCAGGGGTATTCGTTCTGGTGACTTCGGTAAGGCACCTATTGCCAGGCTCATGGCAGTCCGTGTGCGTCAAGGGCGCCTCAAGGACAAACAAACGCCGGTGACGGCGCCTCACATGGGCGCCGGCACCGGCGTGTCGGGGCCGATCGGGTCACCCCGCCAGGTTGTCCGCCATCTCCTCCGTGAGGTTGGACTCCGTGCCCGGGATGCCCAGGTCCGCGGCGCGCTTGTCGGCCATCGCCAGCAGACGGCGGATGCGGCCCGCGACCGCGTCCTTGGTCAGCGGCGGGTCGGCGAGCGCGCCCAGTTCCTCCAGGGAGGCCTGCTTGTGCTCCATGCGCAGCCGCCCCGCGGCCGCGAGGTGCTCGGGCACCTCATCGGCGAGGATCTCCAGGGCGCGGGCGACCCGCGCACCGGCGGCGACGGCGGCACGCGCGGACCGGCGCAGGTTCGCGTCGTCGAAGTTGGCCAGTCGGTTCGCCGTGGCGCGGACCTCGCGGCGCATTCGCCGCTCCTCCCAGGCCAGCACGGACTCATGCGCGCCGAGACGGGTGAGCAGGGCACCGATCGCGTCCCCGTCCCGTACGACCACGCGGTCCACGCCCCGTACCTCACGGGCCTTTGCGGCGATCGACAGCCGACGGGCGGCGCCGACCAGGGCGAGCGCGGCCTCCGGACCTGGGCAGGTCACCTCCAGCGAGGACGAACGGCCGGGCTCCGTCAGTGAACCGTGCGCCAGGAACGCACCGCGCCAGGCCGCCTCGGCATCGCAGGTGGCCCCCGAGACCACCTGCGGGGGCAGGCCCCGGATCGGGCGGCCCCGGCCGTCGACGAGGCCGGTCTGGCGGGCCAGCTGATCGCCTCCGGCGACCACGCGCACCACATAACGGGAGCCGCGGCGCAGACCACCAGGCGCCATCACGATCAGTTCGGAGCTGTGGCCGAAGATCTCCAGGATGTCCCGCTTCAGCCGCCGGGCCGCCATCGCCGTGTCCAGCTCCGCCTCGATCACGATGCGGCCACTGACCAGGTGCAGCCCGCCCGCGAACCGCAGGATCGCCGAGACCTCCGCCTTTCTGCAGCAGGTCCGGGTGACGGGAAGCCGGGAGATCTCATCTTTCACCGCTGCCGTCATCGCCATGGGCCGATCCTTCCATGCATCCGAAAAATACG
>CBFHCJ010000240.1:0-9043 GCA_965654005.1 uncultured Streptomyces sp.
CAAGGCATATCAACCCCGCCTGTACGCGGCGATGTGTGGGCGCGCGTGAGCGGGACGGTGGAAGCGCGGTCACCGGGGTGAACGTACCTTGCTCCGTAGGGGCGACGAGCAGCTCAGCCGTCTTCTCGACGGCTCGTTGCGTCTCCTCGATGGCTTGTCGGCCGCTCCGCCGCCGGAGGAGAGGACGCGGCCGACACCGCACGGTACCGACAGCGGGCCCGCATGCGCTCACCCTGGAGGGTCGTGACTCAGCGCACAGAGCGGCCATACATTCACGGCGTGGGCACCCTGTCCACATTCACATAGTGCACTGCGGGTGAGGTGAACAGTCGGCCGTGACCGAACTGTACGAACTCCAGCGTGTTGCCTTCGGTGTCCTCGGTGAACAGCGTCCCGATTCCGAAGTCGAGGGGATCGTCGGTGCTGGTCACTGTTCGACAGTTACCTTGCAGATCGCCCTGGTACAGGTGTATCCCCAAGGCCAGGAGCTGCACGGCGGTCTCGTGGATGTCGGGCACCTCGAACGCCACGTGACGGCAGAGGTCGACCGGTTCCGGCCCACCCGTGGTCGGCATGAGGTGAATGGAATAGGAATCCCCTGCGCTGAGCCAGTTCGGTTTCTCCGGTCGTGGAGTCATCCCCAGCATGTCCACATAGAAGCGGGTCGCGCGGTCGAGGTCGAGGACTCGGATACCGACATGGTTCAGGGTGGTGATTGTTATCGCCATGCGTCGATCAACCTCTCACTACGTGCAACGTCAACGGTGGATCCATGAGCACATCGTGCTTCGGCAACTGACATTGATCCTCCTGATGTCCACTCAACCGGAGGTGGCAGCACCATCGAGGGGAATCACTGATCCGGTGATGCAGCCCGAGTCCGCGTTGAGCGCAACTCTGTGAGCGTGAACTCTGTGAGCGTGAAGATAATGAAGGTTAACGCGTCATGCGAGTAAGTACAACGTGTCCCCAGGGGGCGATCATCGCTGACCTCGCTGAACCCGTTCCCCGCCCCGACACTCCCTCGGGACCTCCGGCCCCACGACAACAGCCTCACGCCTTCTCATCCTGACGGCCGGTGTCTTCGGAGACGTGCACGGCCGCAAGAAGGTCTTCCAGGCGGGCTTGTTGTTCGCCGCCATCGGCGCCGTCGTCGCGCTGAGCGCGCAGTCGGTCCAGGTGCTGTGGGTGGGGCAGGCGCTGGCCGGACCGGGCGCGGCCGCGCTGCTGCCCACGACGCTGGCGCTGATCAGCCACGCGGTGCCCGCCCCACACCAGCGCGCCAAGTTCGTCGGGCTGTGGGCCGCGGCCCTGATGACGGCGCTGGCCACCGGCCCTCTGATGGCGGGGGTGATCCTCGAGCACGCCGCCCGGCGCTGGATCTACCTGCCGGCCATACCGGTGGCCGTCCTTTCCACGGTGGTGGCGGTGCCTCTGGTTGCCGACTCCCGGGCCCCCGGTTCCCGCCGACCGGACTGGCCCGGCCAGATCACCGCCGTTCTGGCGATCACCTCGCTCGTCTACGGCGTGATCGAGGGCGGTGCCGACTCTTTCTCCGAGCCCAAGGCGATCGTGGCCCTGACGCTGGCCGCCGTAAGCGCCCAACGCCTTCGTGCTGGCCGAACGGCGCACTCATCGCGGAACCACCGCGCTGGAGGTGCCGCTGCGGTTGGGTGCGCGGCTGAGGGGCGTCGTGCGAGCGCGAGTCGGCCGCCATCGCCGTGGCCACACCGTGGACGGCCAGGGGCTGGATGACGTCCACTTGGCACTGGCTCACCCGGACAGCTGAAGCGGCGGCCCCGCCGACCGCTCAGACACGTCCAAGAACAGGAGAAATCTAGGGAGGCCCGCTCGGCTGGCTCAGCGAGATCAACGTTCTCAGCCTCGATGTACAGGCCGCCCTCAGCCCGCCGCCCGTCGAGCCGACCTCCACCCCCGTCGTCCTGGATGACACCGACGAGGCGCTGCTCGCCGTCCTCGGCCGCGACGGACGGGCCCCACTGGAGGCGTCCACACCGCAGGAATCACCTCAGGTGGTGCCCGAACGCAGGTGAGCGACGATCTCCTCATGCTCAGGAGCCGACGGCAGCGGACGGGAGGCGGAAGGCCGCAGGCCGTCGAGGAAGATCCGGACGTGCCGTGTCGCCAGGGCGGCCACCGACGCGGGGGGCAGATAGGGCAGAGGACGACACACGAGAGCTGAGGCGGTGATCAGATCCACGGCGGTCATATCAGCGCGTACCGCCCCGGCGGCTCGCGTCACAGCCAACAGCCGCTCCAGCGCGGCCGCGACCTCGCGCTGGAGCTCCAGCACCTCGGCGTCGTCGGTGACCGGACCGCCGATCAAGGGCAGCACGAGCGCCTCCCGTTGATCGACCAGGGACAGCAGGAAGTCTTCGACAGCGGTCGACGGGGCCGAGGCCGCCTTGTCGCATGCCGCACGGGCGGCCTCAAGCACCAGTGTGTAGCCGTCGACGAGAACCTGGCGGATCAGCGCGTCACGGTCGGGGAAACGCCGGTAGAGGGTGGCGATGTTGACACCGGCTCTGCGGGCGATGTCATCGAGCGGGGCAGCGGTCCCGAGCTCGCGGAAGGCTTGCCGCGCGGCGGCAAGGACCTGCTCGCGATTGCGGGCCGCATCGGCACGGAGCCGTGGTTGTGCGGTTCCCCTCGGGGGTGTTCCTCGCGCCACCCTTCGTCTCCTCCGAATCCTTCCGGGCCGTAGCTGATCCAGCTCGACCGAGACTACGCCACCGACCCCACACGCACCGCACAACTGAAGTATTTACTGCGGTTACGTGCTAGTGTCGAGGCTATCGGGTCGCGGGTGATCACGGCTTCCGGCGGGTCGCCGCGTGCGCGCACGACTCCAGGCGACGGAGATGAGCCATGGCAGCAGCAGGCATTTCGCGGTTCGGTGACAAGGCGGCGGTGGTCACCGGTGGCAGCCGGGTATCGGTGCCGCCGTCGCGCGTCGGCCGAGGCGGAGACGCGCCGACCAAGCGCTGCATCCAGTACTCGGCGAGACCTCGTGTCCTGAGCTGATTCTCCTTCGGCAGTGGCAGCGTTGGGCGGCGGCCTGGCGGTGCGGGCGCCGGTTGGACCGGTTCAGAATGTGGAGTCGCCGGTGCCGGTGGGTCCGGAGTGGGGCGGGAGAGTGTCCGGCGGGCGCCGGATATCTGCCCCGGCGTGGGGGCGACGGCCGGCGGTGTCGTTTCTGCGGCCCTCCTTGAAGTCTCTTTCGTCCGGGCCGCGAGGGGGAGGCGTGGGCGCATGGCTGTACCGCGGGGACCGGAGATCCGGGAAGGCGCCTGCGGGGAACGGCGGTCGCGGATACTGATGCGGCGTGTGATCGGCGTCGACCTGGTCGCCGTCTTCAACTCCGGCGTCACCAGGCCAGTTCGCCTGCTTGCTCGGCCCGTCAAGAGGACAGGCTCCGCGCCGGCCGCACCCCGTCGGCGGTCAGGCGCTGTCTGCCCTGCCGACACGTCCGTCGCCGCTTGACGGGCCGCGAGCCGGCCCTTGAACGCCTGCTCGCACCGGGCGGCTGCCGTGACCGCCTTCTTCCCTTGAATACATGTAAAGAGCCTACGGGATACGCATTGACACTACCCCAAAGTGTATGCACTATAAATTGCACAAAATTAAGCAAACCCGGACTTCGGACCGTGCGGCGGGAGGCCGATTCATGACAGATATGGCAATTGGCGTGGTGGGGCTGGGCCGAGTAGGCCGAGCGCTCGTCACCATGCTGGCGCGCCGCGGGACAACGGTGCATCTGTACAACCGCACCGCGGCCCGCGCGCGCGAAATGGCAGAGATTGCAGGCGGATCGGTCGCCGCGAGTCCTGCGGAGCTGGTACGCGAATGCGATGTCGTTTGCGTCTGTCTGGCGGGGTGGGAGGCAACCCGCACCACTTACCTCCAAACGGGTGGATTGCTGGACGGCGTGGGGCAGGGGCGGCTGTTCATCGATATGGGAACTCTCGAGCCGGCGCAGGCGCGCGAGCTGCACGATCACGTCACCGCGAAAGGACACCGTTTCCTCTATTCGCCCGTGGGCGGCAGGCCGGTCGAACTCGAGGAAGGACGTGGATTCGTCATGGCAGCCGGAGATCCGGCAGGGATTCCGACCGCCAGTGCGATCTTGAGCGGACTGGGTACGTTCCGGCACGTCGGTGACGATCCCGGCCACGCGGCCGTCATGAAGCTCGCGACCAACCTCCTGGCATTCGCCACCCTGATCGCCACTTCCGAGGCGCTGGGGCTGGCGACGGCTGCCGGAATCGATCGACAGCGCGCCCTGGACCTGCTGGAGCAGGGCCCAGCGACATCCGCACTGCTGACCCAGCGCCGTGAGGCATTCCTCGATCCCGACTCGTGCGATGTCCAGGGACCGATCGAGGAGGGACTGAAGGTCTACGACATGATCACCGCGCTCGCGGACGAGGTGGATTCCCAGGTGCCCCAGGCAAGAGCGACCGCGGAACTGTTCGCGGAGGCTGTCGCCGCGGGCTTCGGACCTCGAGACGTAACAGAATTCGGCGCCTTCCTGCGCTCCCGCCCCACCGTGAAAGAAAGGTGATCAACAAATGACGAAGGACAAGCGCACCGTGCTGGTGCGCAGCTCGGAGGTCCGGTCGACCGCGGTGACCGGACCGGGGTTCGAGGGTGTACGGCAGACCCGGCTGATCGATGCGACCCACGGGTCGGTGCATCAGGAGGTCGTCATCACGGAGCTCGCTCCCGGCGGCGTCATTCCAGGCCATTTCCATCCCTTCGAAGAATCGTTCTTCATGCTCGAAGGCGAGGCGCTGTACGCCGTCGGTGGCGAGAGTTACCGGATCACGAAGGGCGGTTACGGTTTCGCGCCGATCGCGGCTCCCCATGCCTGGCGTAACACCTCCGGCCGAGCGGCGAGGTGGATCGAGGTGCGCGCGCCCCAGCCCAAGACCGTCGCGGACGCGCACGGCACATATGCCTGCCCTGAACTCAGCCCTCCGAAAGACGGCCGAGAGGTCACGCTGGGGGATCCTCGCTGCCGTCACGTCGGATTCTTCGAACCCGACCAGATGCCGCCGTACGGTCCCGTCGCCGCGCGCGGCGCCATCAACTATTGCGTCAAGCACATCGCGACCCGGCTGCTCGTCCAGGACACCCTCGGAGCGGTCCAGCACGTGACGTTCCTGGCGCAACTTCCGCCGGCGCCGGCCGATAAGCGCAACGTCATGGACCTGATGCAGGCCGACCCGGTCAACAAGACGCACTACCATCAGTACGAGGAGGTTTATCACTTCCTTCAGGGCCGTGGTCTGGCTTATCTGGATGAGGAGTCGTTCGAGGTGGGTCCGGGTGACACGGTCCTCGCCGGGGTCGGCGGCTCCCACGCCGTGGTCAACATCGGTGATGAACCTTTGTGCTGGATCGAGACGATGGCTCCACGACCGCCCGAGCAGCACAGTATGTTCTGGGAAAAGGATTGGGCGGCGCTGACGGCGCTACCCGTCACCGAGGGCCCGTGACCCCCATTTCGACTTCCCATTTGTCGCGTCGCAACGAGACGAGCCCGATGATTCGGCGTGCACGGGAGTATGCCCGGCCGGGCTGAGCGGAGCCGCGCTGCTGGGATCAGGCAACGCACATCAGCGGACACATCGCGCACCGCCTCACCGCTATGGACGCCGTCCACGGTCAGGAGCACCGCAAAGTGGATACAGTAAGTGCTCCAGGCCAACGCCCGGGTGGCGTCGTGTCAAGGCAGGTGTGCACCCGGCTGGGAACTCCTGAAGATCAACCCGATGCCGGGAGCACCGCCCGGGAGCCCGTGCTGTCCGTGGTCCGGGTGGGCTCGTACGACGAGGGCCTGGAGCTGATCAACGCCAATCCGTACGGCAACGGCACGCCGCTGTTCACCAAATGACGACGGTGCCACCCGCCGCCGTCACCCAGTGCTGGCTCGGCCCGTCGCACAGGGGAATCAACCCCGCCTTCCCGACGAGCGACTGAGTGCGACCGTCTCACACCCCCAGCGGTACACCTCGCAAAACCCTCGGCCGTCGCCAACCGGCGCCTCCGCGTGCCGGTTCGCGGGGTCGAGTGATCAGCAAGCCGGACAGGAACGGCAGGGTGGAACGCGAAGGATCTGGGCACCGATGGACGGACGAGCACACGAAGTTGCGGGCGGACAGGCCCGACGCCAGGAGGTCAGTCAGGACGTCAACGATGAGAGAGGAAGACGAGGGTCCCACCGGAACCGGAAGCGCAGCGGATCGGCATACCCGCCGAGTCCATTGCGGGCGAGACCAGGGTGGCGGCGACACCGGCTACCGTGGCCAGACTTGTAGCGCTGGGGTATCACGTGGTCGTCGAGCCGGGAGCGGGAGCGTCGTCCCGTTTTTCCGACGCGGCCTACGAGGAGGCGGGCGCCCGGCTCGGGGATCCTTGGTCCGCCGAGATCGTGCTGAAGGTCAACGGCCCCTCGGGTGAGGAGATCGCCCGGCTGCGCGAGGGTGCGACGCTGGTCGCGTTCATCGGTCCGGCGCATCACCCGGAGTTGGTCGAGGAGTTGGCGCGGCGGCCGATCACGGTGCTGGCCATGGACGCCGTTCCGCGTATCTCGCGCGCCCAGTCCATGGATGTCCTCAGCTCGATGGCGAACATCGCCGGATACCGGGCGGCGGTGGAGGCGGCGCATGCCTTCGGCCGGGGCGCGCCTCTGGCCCGCCTGGAAGCGCGCATCGCAGCCCCGCTGGGATTCGCGAAGCTGCCCGGTCTGGCCCTGGACGGTGAGCCGTCCTACCGTCCCTCCACCGTCTCCCGAGCACCTTCCTCCCTGCCCGTGACCTTCAGGAACGTAGGCTGATCGACATGAAGATTCTCGGTTTGTGCGGAAGTCTGCGATCCGGTTCGTTCAACGCGTCCGTGCTGCGAACGGCGGTGGACCTGACCGTCGCCCCGCGGGAACTCGTCCTCTGGCCGGACCTGGGCCGTCTGCCCTTCTTCAACGCCGACATCGAGGAGAGCGCGCTGCCCGGGATCGTGGCCGAACTGCGGTCCGCGGTCGGCGCGTCGCACGGCGTGCTCATCGTGACCCCCGAGTACGCCCACGGCACCTCCGGCGTGCTGAAGAACGCGCTGGAGTGGCTGGTCGGCGGGGGCGAGATCGCCGCCCGTCCGGTGGCCCTGGTGAGCGCGTCCACCACGGTCACCGGCGGCGACAACGCCCGGGTCTGGCTGTCGCAGACCCTCACCGTGATGGGGGCCCAGGTGATCGCGCAGGACCTGCGTATAGCGCAGGCCGCGCGGAAGATCGCGGACGGCAGGGTCACGGACGAGCCGACCGTGGCCGCCCTGCGCGACCTCCTGGACGACCTCGCCGACGCCGCGGCCAAGGCGCGCGAGGACAACGGCACCTTCGCCTGACGCGGAGGGTGTCCCCGTTCGCCGCAGGGACACCCTCGTCACGCCGGAGGACCGGCCGAAGGAGCGAGCGGGCGGCCCCGAACCCCCTTGGGTGCCCTCGGGACACCCCACGGCCCTGCGGCGTGCCGCTCCTGGTTCAGGTCCCCGTTTCGGCGGTTGCTGCTGCGTCGTGGCGCGGCCAAGGGCGCGCACATCCGCAGGCAGGCCGGCGATGCTCTCGCGGGAGCGGACGAACACAACAGGGACGGTCTACTGAGCGGCCCAGTGGTAATCTGGCCGCCATATGAACGGTATGACCGATTTGTTTACCGGTGGATTTATGGCCTCACTGTGTGCGCGCGAGCAGGAGACGCGGTGACGGCTGAGAAGGCTGGCCCCGTGAACGGCGCAGAGCAGCCTGAGTCCCCGTCGTTCGACTTCCTGGCGGCACCGGGCGACGGCGTCTGGAAGGACGGAGCGCGGGGCACGAGGACGCTGGACCTCGTCCTCCAACATGCGACGACATGCTTGGGCGGCCTGGGTGCCTTGGTACACCGGTACGACCGTACCGACGGCAGGCTGAGCCTGGTCGCGGCCAGTGGGCTTGCCCGGGAAAGCGCGGAGGCGTGGGCGGATCTGCCCGAGGAGCAGGACGTGGCGCCCGCGCAAGCCGTGCGGCGTGGTGCCCTCCTCTGCGTGGCCGGGGACGGCCTGGGCATCGGCGCGGCCGGCACGGTGGCACTGTCTCTCCCCGGCGCCGACGGGCCGGTCGGTGTGCTGTCCGTGCTCACGGCAGGGCCCGGTGAGCCGGATGAGGTGCAACGGTCCCTCCTGCGCGCGTTGGCGGGGTGGGCTGGTGCATGTCTCGGCGTCGAGCCTGCCACGTCGCCCGGTCCTGGCCCGGCGGCCGGTCCTGGCCCGGCGGCCGGTCCTGGCCCGGTGGCCGGGACCAAGCGGTCAGTACGCATGGGTGCGCTGACCATCGCGCTCGCTGAGGCCGTCACTTCCAGGGACGTGGTGAAGGCTGTCGCTGAGTTCGTCCTGCCGCCCTTCGGTGCCGACGGACTGGTGTTCCAGATACTGGAAGGCGGCCGCCTGAATGTCGTCGGCGCCGCCGGCTATCCGCAGGACTTCCTCAGGCTGGTCGACGGGATCCCGCTCGTTGCGTATACCACGTTCCATGATGTGGTGCGAACTCGTACTCCTCGGTTCATCGGATCAAAAGCGGAGAATCTTGGGCTCTATCCGACACTGAGACATGTGACCGGGGTGTCGCCGAAGGAAGCGTGGGCGTTTCTTCCCATGGTGGCTTCCGGGCGCGTCATCGGTTTGTGTGTGGTGTCCTTCAGCGAGCCGCGTTCCTTCAGCGACGATGAGCGCGCCTTGCTGACGGCTCTGAGCGGTCTGGTCGGTCAGTCGCTGGAGCGGGCCCGCCTGTACGACGTGGAGCATGCCCGAGCCCAGGAGCTGCAGCGTGGTCTGCTGCCCAGGACGCTGCCCCGCCTGCCCGCCGCCCACGCCGCCGCCCGCTACCTGCCCGCGGGCCGGGGCGAAGAGGTGGGTGGCGACTGGTACGACGTGATCCCCCTGTCCGCCGACCGGGTCGCCATGGTGATCGGCGACGTCATGGGGCACGGCATCA
>CBFHCJ010000241.1:0-9017 GCA_965654005.1 uncultured Streptomyces sp.
AGTTCGCCCGCATGATGGTCGGCACGAAGGCGATCTCCACGCTGTCCACGGGCTACCTGAACGCCCTTGAGTACGCCAAGGAGCGCGTCCAGGGCCCTGACCTGGCGAACTTCATGGACAAGAGCGCGCCCAAGGTCACCATCACCCACCACCCGGACGTGCGCCGCTCGCTGATGACGCAGAAGGCGTACGCGGAGGGCATGCGCGCGCTGGTGCTGTACACGGCCTCCGTGCAGGACGCCATCGCGGTGAAGGAGGCGGCCGGCGAGGACGCCAAGGCCGAGCACGCGCTGAACGACCTGCTCCTGCCGATCGTCAAGGGCTACGGCTCCGAGAAGGGCTACGAGCAGCTCGCCCAGTCGCTGCAGACCTTCGGCGGCTCCGGCTTCCTGCAGGAGTACCCGATCGAGCAGTACATCCGCGACGCCAAGATCGACACCCTGTACGAGGGCACGACCGCGATCCAGGGCCAGGACTTCTTCTTCCGGAAGATCGTCCGCAACCAGGGCGCCGCGCTGAACTCGCTCGCCGAGGACATCAAGAAGTTCCTGGCGCTCGGCACGGGCGGCGAGGAGCTGGCCGGCGCTCGCGAGCACCTCGCGAAGGCGGCCGTCGAGCTGGAGGCGATCGTCGGCCTGATGCTCACCGACCTCGCGGCCACCGAGCAGGACGTCAAGAACATCTACAAGGTAGGCCTGAACACCACCCGCCTGCTGCTGGCCTCCGGTGACGTGGTCGTCGGCTATCTGCTGCTGAAGGGTGCCGCGATCGCCGCCGAGAAGCTCGAGACGGCCTCGGCGAAGGCTGTGTCCTCCAAAGACGTGTCCTTCTACACGGGCAAGATCGCGGCGGCGAAGTTCTTCGCGGCCAACGTGCTGCCGGGTGTGACCCTGGCCCGCAAGGTGGCCGGTGGCGTGGACCTGGAGCTGATGGAGCTGGACGAGGCCGCGTTCTAGTACTCGCCCGCCCCAGGGGATTCCGGGAACAGCTCCTCATCCCCACCCCCAGCGCCACCACATCGCGTGGCCCCCATGGCCCCCACCGGCCCCAAGCCCCACAACCCCACAGCCCCGACGCGTACACAGCCCCCACAGCCCCATAGCCCCCACAGCCCCTTACGAGGGCCCGCTCTCCATCACCGGGAGCGGGCCCTCGTACGTCGTTAAGGTGAACTCATGAGCACAAGCCCCCGCTTCGACCGCGGCCACACCGACGGCCTCATGACCTTCCTGGCGGCGAGCCCGTCGCCGTACCACGCCGTGGCGAACGCCGCCGAGCGACTGGAGAAGGCCGGTTTCCACCACGTCGCCGAGACGGACGCATGGGACGACACAAGCGGCGGCAAGTATGTGCTGCGCGGGGGCGCGATCGTCGCGTGGTACGTGCCCGACGGCGCCGACCGGCATACGCCGTTCCGCATCGTGGGCGCGCACACCGACTCCCCGAACCTGCGGGTGAAGCCGCGGCCGGACAGCGGCGCGCACGGCTGGCGGCAGATCGCGGTGGAGATCTACGGCGGCCCGCTGCTCAACTCCTGGCTGGACCGCGACCTCGGCCTCGCGGGCCGGCTGTCCCTGCGGGACGGCTCGACGTGCCTGGTGAACATCGACCGGCCGCTGCTGCGCGTGCCGCAACTGGCCATCCACCTGGACCGCTCGGTCTCGTCCGAGGGACTGAAGCTGGACAAGCAGCGCCATCTGCAGCCGGTGTGGGGGCTCGGCGACGACGTGCGCGACGGCGACCTGATCGCGTTCCTGGAAGAGGAACTGGGTCTGGCCGCGGGTGACGTGACGGGCTGGGACCTGATGACCCACTCCGTCGAGCCGCCGGCCTATCTGGGCCGGGACAAGGAGCTGGTGGCGGGCCCGCGTATGGACAATCTACTGTCCGTGCACGCGGGCACCGCGGCGCTTGCGGCCGTGGCCGTGGCCGGGTCCGCCCTCTCGTACATCCCGGTCCTCGCGGCCTTCGACCACGAGGAGAACGGCTCCCAGTCGGACACCGGGGCCGACGGTCCGCTGCTCGGCTCGGTCCTCGAACGCTCGGTGTTCGCGCGGGGCGGGTCGTACGATGACCGGGCGCGGGCCTTCGCCGGCACGGTCTGCCTGTCCTCCGACACCGGACACGCCGTCCACCCCAACTACGCGGAGCGGCACGACCCGACGCACCACCCGCGCGCGGGCGGCGGGCCGATCCTCAAGGTGAACGTCAACAACCGCTACGCCACGGACGGTTCGGGACGCGCGATCTTCGCGGCGGCCTGCGAGAAGGCCGACGTGCCCTTCCAGTCCTTCGTCTCGAACAACGCGATGCCCTGCGGCACCACCATCGGCCCCATCACGGCGGCCCGCCACGGCATCAAGACGGTCGACATCGGCACGGCGATCCTGTCGATGCACAGCGCCCGCGAACTGTGCGCCGCCGAGGACCCGTACCTGCTGGCGAACGCGCTGGCGGCGTTCCTGGAGGGCTGACGGGCGACACGGCGACCGGTAGCCGACGGACGACGTGACCGGTAGCCGACGGACGACGTGACCGGTAGCCGACCGACGACCCGGCGACCGGTTGCTCACGGACGACCCGGCGACCGGTGGTTCTGGCGGCTGTGCCGCCCGGCCGTTGACGGCCTCGGCGCGTCACCGGCGTGCCCGGCCGACCGGCGCGGCTTGCCCACCGTCGGGCTGCGCAAAAGCCGCATGATGCTCGCCGCGTTCCACTGTCCGCCGCGCGGAGACTGGATCTCGTACTCGTCTGCTCGTCGCCGCGTGTGCTCACCGGATGCGCTCACGTCGTCACGGAGAGATGCTCGACCCGTACAGGGGGGCCACCGCAAGGGAGCAGTTCCATGCCACGAGACATCGACGACCACACGCGCCGCCGGGACCGCGAGCGTGAGCACAGCGAGATCAGCAGCGACGAGAGGCGCGACCGGGACGGGCGCGATCCCGGCATGAGCGGGTCCGAGCTCTCGGACCGCGACATGGGGAGCTCCGGTATGCGCCGCGAGCACGACGACCGGCGCTCGTCGCGGGATGACGCCGACGACGAGGACATACAGGCGGGCTACCGGTAGGCAGGCCCCCTGCGGTCCCTCGCGGTCCGTACACGAGTTCCCCGCCGGGCGGCGGGGGACTCGTTCGCGTTGGTGCCGTATTCCGGGGCACGCGCTCAGGCCCGTGGGTGCTCTCTCGCGCGCTCACCGTCGCCGACCTGGCTGTCCGCGCCGCGGTGAGCCGGCCGGCTGATCGAGCGCGGGGAGGAGCGGCTGGACGTGGTCGCCGCGCGCAGCGGATTCGATACGGCTGCCGATCTGCGGGCCGCGGCTGCGGCGCGAGACCGGGCTCAGCCCCTCGGCCTACCGACGGCGTTTCGGACCGGCTACAGGGGAAGCACTCATCGTATGAGATTTCTCGTACGCGACCGGCTCCTCGGCTTCGGTGACGACTACTGGATCGAGGACCAGCACGGCAACAAGGTGTTCCTGGTCGACGGCAAGGCGATGCGGCTGCGGGACACGTTCGAGCTGAAGGACACGCACGGGCGCGTCCTGATCGACATCCACCAGAAGATGTTCGCCCTGCGCGACACGATGATCATCGAACGCGACGGCGACCTGCTGGCCACGATCAGGCGCAAGCGACTGTCCCTGCTGCGCAACCACTACCGCGTCTCGCTGGTGGACGGCACGGAACTCGACGTCAGCGGCAAGATCCTCGACCGCGAGTTCGCCGTCGACTACGAGGGGGAGCTACTCGCCCAGATCTCCCGCCGCTGGCTGCACATCCGCGAGACGTACGGGATCGACATCGTGCGCGACGACGCGGACCCGACGCTGCTGATCGCGGTGGCGGTATGCGTGATCCACCTGGCGGAGAAGGAACGGGAAGAGGACTGAGCGGTGCCCCTAAGGCGGGGGCCTACGACCACCTCGCGCCCCCGCCGTGGCCACGCGACCCCCCCTGCCCGTCCGCCCGCCTACTTCGTCACCGCGAAGTGCAGCAGGATCGCCGCGGTCAGTTCCGGGTCGCCCTCCGCCTTGATGCGGTCGGCCACGATGTCCGCCGTGACACGGCCGCACGCGAGGCGGACGTACGTCTCCCAGTCGAGCGTGAGCGACACCGCCGGGCCGAGCGAAGGCGTGCCGTCGATCGAACCGCGGCCGTCGGCGTCGACGCGGACCGTACGAAGGAACTCGATGGGGCCGTGGATGTCGAAGACGAGCGCCGAGCCGGGGGGCGCGCCCGCGTCCTTGGCGACGACCCTCGGAAGCGCGGCCAGCAGCTCGTCCCGGACGATGTGCGCACCGGGCGAGTCGAGGTTGCCCGGCCGGCCCAGCGCCGCCCGCAGATCCTGCTCGTGCACCCACACGTCGAACGCGCGGTACCGCATGGCCTCTTCGAGGGTCTGCTCGCTCCCGAGCGGGCCGCGGACCTTGGTTCCCGGGTCCCGCGACTCGTTCCGCAGCTGGCGGTTGCGGCGGATGATCGTGTACTCGAGCTCGGACGTCATCTCCGGCGCCGTGTGGTGGCGGCGGACGTCGACCTGCATCTCCATGTAGCGCTGGTGCTCGTTCGTGACGTGGAAGAGGTCGCGCGGCAGCGAGTGGATGGGGCGCGGGTCGCCGAGCATCTCGCAGTCCATGCCGATGACATGGGAGACCACGTCGCGCACGGACCAGCCGGGGCAGGGCGTACGCCGGTTCCACTCGCCCTCCACGAGCGGCTGCACCAGTTCGGATATCGCATCGATGGAGTGGGTCCAGGCGTCGGCGTAGGGCTGAAGAGTGGGATGCAGACTCACGGAACGGGACCCCTCGGGCGGTCGGTGCACGGGCGATGGTGACGGCGGTGTCGACGGGAGGCGACTGTCGGCGGGTGTCTTGGAACGTTAAGTTACGCTGCTGTGAGGCACCCCGGCAGTGCTTTCGTGTGACGATCGTAGGTCCCATTGAGACGGCTCGAATGCCAGGACGGTGGTAGTGTGCGCGCCTCCCTCATCCAGATGCGGGTAGAAGAGGGTGAATCGGTTGATTCCCGTCGCCGGCGAGCCGCCTCGCTGGTACGAGATCAGGCCGGAGTCGATCTGGTGGTGCTCCCCGAGCTGTGGACGACCGGGGCGTTCGCCTACGAGGAGTTCGGGACCGAGGCCGAGCCGCTCGAAGGGCCCACCTACGAGGCGATGGCGAAGGCGGCGAGCGATGCGGGCGTGTGGCTGCACGCCGGATCGATCCCCGAACGGACTCCATCCGACAGCGGCTCCGCCGCGGGTGAAGGCACCCTCTACAACACGTCTCTCATCTTCTCCCCCTCCGGTGAACTGGCCGCCGCCTACCGCAAGATCCACCGTTTCGGCTTCGACAAGGGCGAGGCCGTGCTGATGGGCGCGGGGACCGAGCTGGTGACGGTACGTCTGCCGGAGACCACGGTCGGCGTGGCCACCTGCTACGACCTCCGCTTCCCCGAGCTGTTCCGCTCGCTCGTGGACGCGGGGGCCGAGACGCTCGTGATCCCGGCGGGCTGGCCGGAGCGCCGCCGGTCCCACTGGACGCTGCTGGCTCAGGCGCGGGCGGTCGAGAACCAGGCGTACGTCCTTGCCTGTGGAACGGCCGGGACACATGCCGGAGTTCCGCAGGCGGGTCACTCGATCGTGGTGGATCCGTGGGGCGAGGTCCTCGCGGAGGCGGGCGCCGACGAGGAGATCCTCACGGTGGAGTTCGACCCGGCGAGGGTCGCGACGACGAGGGAACAGTTCCCGGCACTGAAGGACAGGGTGCTGGGGCTGGAGCGCCCGCGCCGCCGCCCGTAACTGCGGGCAGTGCCGAACCCCAGCCCCGTCCCGCCCCGGCCCAAGCCGCGCCTAAGCAGGAACGTGCACCGTCTCCACCCGGCTGGCGACCAACCGCTCCCGCTCCCTGCGCGCCGCCTGCTTCCGCAGCCGCAGGATCTGGCTCAGCCCCAGCGCCTGCAGAACGAACACCGCGGAGAAGGCGACGGTGTAGTCGTCGCCCGTCGCGTCCAGGAGCACGCCGATCACCAGCAACGTCGTCATTGAGGCGACGAAACCGCCCATGTTGGTGATGCCGGAGGCCGTGCCCTGACGCTCCGGCGGGTTCGCCGGCCGCGCGAAGTCGAAGCCGATCATCGAGGCCGGACCGCAGGCGCCGAGCACCGTGCACAGCACGACCAGCAGCCACATCGGTGCGTGACCACCAGGCGCGTACGCACCAGGGTAGAGGAGCGTGGCCGCCCACAGCGCCGCCGTCGCGCCGACCGTCCCGAGCGCCAGGGGCAGCCGCGCCGCGTGGTGCCGGGCGACGATCTGCCCGTACACCAGACCGACGACCATGTTCGACAGCACGACGAGCGTGAGGAGTTCACCGGCCGTCGCCCGGGACAGGCCCTGCGCCTGGACCAGGAACGGCAGGCCCCACAGCAGCAGGAACACCATCGCCGGGAACTGCGTCGTGAAGTGCACCCACATGCCGAGACGCGTTCCGGGCTCCTTCCAGGAAGCCACGATCTGGCGGCGCGCGTACGCCGATCCGCGGTGCGGGAAGGGCTCCGGCTCGTATCCCTCGGGGTGGTCCTTCAGGAAGAGGAGGAGCAGTACGAGGACGACGACACCGGCCAGCGTGCTGCCGCCGAACGCCGCCGTCCAGCCCACCCCGTGCAGCAGCCGGGCAAGGAGGAGCGTGGAGACCAGGTTGCCCGCCATGCCGACGAGACCGGCGAGCTGGGCGATCAGCGGACCGCGGCGGGCCGGGAACCATCGGGTGCCGAGCCGCAGCACACTGATGAACGTCATCGCGTCACCGCCGCCCAGCAGCCCGCGCGAGGCGAGCGCCATGCCGTACGTCGAGGAGACCGCGAACCCCAGCTGGCCGGCCGTGAACAGGACGACCCCGATCGCCAGCACCTTCTTGGTGCCGAGCCGGTCCACCAGCAGGCCGACGGGTATCTGCATGCCCGCGTACACGAGGAGCTGGAGGATCGAGAAGGTGGACAGCTCGGACGCGCCCACATGGAAGCGGTCCGCGGCGTCGAGACCGGCCACGCCCAGCGACGTACGGAAGATGACGGCGACGAAGTAGACCGAGACGCCTATGCCCCACACGGCGACGGCACGGCGGCCGCCCGGCGGATCACCGGGCAGGGACAGGGGGCGGAAACCGATGGAGCGGGAGCTCATCGCACTTCCCCCCGCGCCAGGTTGGAGAACCAGCTGACGTGCCGGTGCACGAGGGCGACGGCCGCCTCGGCGTCGCTCGACCGCAGTGCCTGAAGGATCTCCTCGTGCTCGGTGAGCGTCTTGGCGACCCGGTCGGGATGTGAGTGCATGACGGCGACACCCATTCGCAGCTGACGGTCGCGGAGTTGGTCGTAGAGGCGGGAGAGGATCTCGTTGCCGCCGCTGCGCACGATCTCCGCGTGGAAGCAGCGGTCTGTGACGGCGACCGCGGCCAGGTCGCCGGCGGCTGCCTGCTCCTTCTGCTGGGCCAGCAGTTCCTCGAGGCGGGCGATCAGTCCGGGCGGCGCGGGTACGGCCTTGCGGGCCGCGTGTTCCTCGACGAGCTGACGCGTCTCGACCACGTCCGCGATCTCCTGCGCGGAGACGGGCAGGACGAGGGCTCCCTTCTTGGGGTAGAGCCTGATCAGCCCCTCGACCTCCAGCCGGAGCAACGCCTCGCGCACCGGTGTCCGTGAGACGCCGACCTCCTCGGCCAACTCGCCCTCGGTCAGCAGCGTGCCGCCCTGATAACGGCGTTCCAGGACGCCTTGTTTGACGTGCGTGTACACGCGGTCGGCCGCGGGGGGTTGCTTGACGGACGGCTTCTCGGGAGCGGGTGCGGCGGACGTCACTGAAGACATGCGCACATCATAGATACAACACGTACGCATGCCGATGGCGGTCCACGATGTGGGACCGGAGCTTCTGTCGCCGCATCCACCACAGCAACCGCACATCCTTTTGTGCTACTTACGAGTCTCACGAGAAGGCGGCATCTTCATCTGGCCGCACCTCAGGGGCATTTGGATGTATTCATAGGCACGAGAGATGCGATCGGAGCGTTCAACTTGATTACCGGCATTAAGGGCACACGAGTTCGCAGAGCAGCCGCGGCAGTGGTCACCACGGGAACCGTCCTCACCGCCGCCGTCCTCACCGCGGCACCCGCTCAGGCCGTCACCACGCCCTCGATCGTGGCCGCGGGCGGCTATGCGATGAACAACGCGAACGGTACGACGCTGTACACGAAAGCCGCGGACACCAAGCGTTCCACCGGCTCGACCACGAAGATCATGACTGCGAAGGTCGTGCTCGCGCAGTCGAACCTCAACCTCGACTCCAAAGTAACGATCCAGAAGGCGTACAGCGACTACGTGGTCGCCAACAACGCCTCCCAGGCTCATCTGATCGTCGGCGACAAGGTCACCGTCCGACAGCTGCTGTACGGGCTGATGCTGCCCTCCGGCTGTGACGCGGCCTACGCGCTCGCGGACAAGTTCGGTACCGGCTCGACGCGTGCCGCGCGCGTGCAGTCGTTCATCGGCAAGATGAACAGCGCCGCCACGAACCTCGGCCTGAAGAACACGCACTTCGATTCGTTCGACGGCATCGGCAACGGCAACAACTACTCGACGCCCCGCGATCTGACGAAAATCGCGAGCAGTGCGATGAAGAACTCCACGTTCCGCACGATCGTGAAGACGAAGTCGTACACGGCGAAGACCATCACCAAGTACGGCACCATCCGCACCATGGCGCCGTGGACCAACACCAACACGCTGCTCGGTAGCTACAGCGGCACGATCGGTGTGAAGACCGGCTCAGGCCCCGAGGCCAAGTACTGCCTCGTCTTCGCCGCGACCCGCAACGGCAAGACGGTCATCGGTACGGTCCTCGCCTCGTCGTCGATCTCCCAGCGCGCCACGGACGCCACGAAGCTGCTGAACTACGGCTTCGCGAAGCTCGGCTGACGCCCGCACTCACGGCAAGGGGCCTGCCGCTGTCGGTCA
>CBFHCJ010000242.1:0-8994 GCA_965654005.1 uncultured Streptomyces sp.
TGTCCGCCGCCTTGTCGAAGATCTTGCCCTTGCCGTCGGCCTGCGCCTTGGCGCGCGCCGAGTTGTAGACCTTCTCGAAGACGCGCGGCACGCCGAGGATCAACGTCGGCCGGAACGTGGCGAGTTCGTCGGTGAGGTTCTTGATGTCCGGGAGGTTGCCCAGCTTGCTCGGCGCCATCATCGGCGCGACCTGCACCAGCCGCCCGAAGACGTGCGCGAGCGGCAGGAAGAGCAGGACGGAGCACTCGCCCGTACGGAAGAGGGGGCGCAGCCGCTCGACGACGTTCCCGCACTCGGCGAAGAAGCTGCGGTGGGTGAGCACACAGCCCTTGGGGCGGCCGGTGGTCCCGCTGGTGTAGACGATGGTGGCCGGGTCGTCGGCCTTGGCGAGCGAGCTGCGCTCCTCGACCGTCGCGTCGCTGACGTCCTTGCCGACGCGGCCCAGCTCCTCCACGCCCCCGGCCTCGATCTGCCAGACGTGCTTGAGTTCGGGCAGCCGGTCGCGCACCGACTCGACGGCGGTGGCGTGCGTGTCCAGCTCCACGATGCAGGCGGTCACGCCCGAGTCGCTGAGGATCCACCGCACCTGCTCCGGCGAGCTGGTCTCGTACACCGGCACGGTGATCGCGCCCGCGCTCCAGATCGCGAAGTCGAGCAGCGTCCACTCGTAGCGGGTCCGGGACATCAGACCCACCCGGTCGCCCGGCTGCACACCGGAGGCGATGAGCCCCTTGGCAGCGGTGTGCACCTCGGCGAGGAAGGCGGCGGCGGTGACGTCCTGCCAGGTGGCACCCACCTTGCGGGCGATGACGGCGACGTCGGGATGCTGCGCGGCGTTTCTGCGGACGATGTCGGTCAGGTTTCCGTCCGCAGGGACCTCGTACAAAGCCGGAAGGCTGAACTCGCGCAACTGCTGCTCCTCATAGGGCGCCGACGCCACGACTCTGGGTGCTGCGACGGTGGGGTCCAAGGCTCGGGCGGGTGCGCAGGGTTCTACCTTCGGAGGCGTTGGTTGAAACCCTGACACGACAGGACTGCCCGGACGTTACCCGCCGGTATGGCTTCTGGGCAGGGGGTTCCGACGAGATGTTCCGCGCGTCACATGTGTTGGCGTTCCTTCGCGCACAGTAGTCGACGCCATTACTGACTGGCCAGTAACCGACCGTTCCGCCACCACTGTTCACGTGTGCCGCACACCCCTAGGCTTGATCGTCATGGCACCCACACCGGGCGGTAACCGCAGGACACGCGTTCACGTGGTCAGCGACGTGCACGGCAACGTGCGCGACCTGGCCAAAGCCGGTGACGGGGCGGACGCCCTGATCTGTCTGGGTGACCTGGTCCTCTTCCTCGACTACGCCGACCACGCGCGCGGGATCTTCCCGGACCTGTTCGGCAAGGAGAACACCGACCGGCTGGTGGAGCTGCGCACCGCCCGCCGCTTCGAGGAGGCACAGGCGTTCGGCGCGAAGCTGTGGGCCGGCGTCGGCACGGACCGCGCCGCGGCGATCGAGAAGGCGGTGCGCGGGCAGTACGCCGAGCTGTTCGCCGCGTTCCCGACACCGACGTACGCGACCTACGGCAATGTCGACATGCCGATGTTGTGGCCCGAGTACGCCGGCCCCGGAACGACCGTGCTGGACGGCGGGCGGGCGGAGATCGGCGGCTGGACGTTCGGCTTCGTCGGCGGGGGCCTGCGGACGCCCATGCGGACCCCGTACGAGATCAGCGACGAGGAGTACGCGGCGAAGATCGAGGCGGTGGGGGAGGTGGACGTGCTGTGCACCCACATCCCGCCCGAGGTGCCGGAGCTGGTGTACGACACGGTGGCGCGCCGCTTCGAACGCGGCAGCCGGGCCCTGCTGGACACCATTCGGCGCACGCGCCCGCGGTACTCGCTCTTCGGCCACGTCCACCAGCCGCTGGTGCGGCGGATGCGGATCGGGGTGACGGAGTGCGTGAACGTGGGGCACTTCGCGGGCAGCGGGAGGCCGTGGGCGCTGGAGTGGTGAGTGAACCGACGGGCGCCGTACGGCGGGCGATTCCACCCCGTCGGCCAAAGCGCAGGTGGGGTGGTAACGCCACGGCACGTGCACGGTAGCCTTCACGCTGCACACACGTGCGCACGGGCGCACGGGCCCACCACCCTCCCTCACCGGACCGCATCTGGAGGAGCCACGGCGATGGCGGAACACACCAGCTCGAGCATCACGATCGAGGCGGCACCGGCCGACGTCATGCGGGTGATCGCCGACTTCGCGCGCTACCCGGACTGGACGGGCGAGGTGAAGGAGGCGGACGTCCTCGCGACGGACGCGCAGGGCCGCGCCGAGCAGGTGCGCCTCGTCATGGACGCGGGCGCGATCAAGGACGACCAGACGCTGGCGTACACGTGGACGGGCGACAGCGAGGTCTCGTGGACCCTGGTCAAGTCCCAGATGCTGCGCGCCGTGGACGGCTCGTACCTGCTGAAGCCGGCGGCCTCGGGCGGCACGGAGGTGACGTACCAGCTGACGGTGGACGTCAAGATCCCGATGCTCGGCATGATCAAGCGCAAGGCGGAGAAGGTCATCATCGACCGGGCGCTGGCCGGGCTGAAGAAGAGGGTGGAGTCGGGGGAGCCCGCCTAACCCGTCCGGCGTTCGAGGACGAGGCCGTTCCGGCTGATACGGGGTCGGTGGCGGAGCCCCCACGATGGGGGTCCCCCTGCTCGAGCGAAGCCGAGAGCTCGGGGGAGGGCAGGGGCGGCGGGGCGACAACCAGGGCCTCGGACACAGTCGCTCAGCCGCCAGGCGACCGGTAGCGTTCACCCCCATGCGCACCATCCTGATCACCGGCCCCGGCGGCAGTGGCCGAACCACCGTCGCCGCAGCCACCGCGCTGAAGGCCGCCCACGAGGGCATGAACACCCTGGTGCTCAGCGCCGACCGCGACGACACCCTCGGTGCCGTACTCGGCGTACCCACCGGCGCCTCCCCCGTGGCTGCCGCCCCCGGCCTCACCGCCTGGCGCCCTGACGCCACCGCCCGCTTCCGGGAGGACCTCGTCGCCTTCCAGGACCGCGCGGCAGGCGCGCTCGACCTCCTCGGTGCGGCCCGACTGGACGCCGAGGAGGTCACCCCCCTCCCCGGCGCCGAGGAACTCGCTCTCCTGCGCGCCCTGCGCGACGCCGCGCTCTCTGAGGCGTACGACCTCCTCGTCGTCGACCTGCCCCCAGCTCCGCAGGCGCTCGCCCTCCTCGCCCTCCCCGAGGAACTCCGCCGCTATCTGCGCCGTCTGCTCCCACCGGAGCGGCAGGCCGCCCGTGCCCTGCGCCCCGTTCTCGGCCGCCTCGCCGGTGTTCCGATGCCCGCCGAGTGGCTGTACGAGACCGCCGCCCGCTGGGACGTCGAACTGGCCGCCGCCGAGGCCGTCGTCGCCGACCGTGCCACCAGCGTGTGGCTGGTCGCCGAACCAGGCCAGGCCGGCGCCGACGCCGTCCGCACCGCCGTCACCGGCCTCGCCCTGCGCGGACTGCGCCCCGAGACCCTGGTCGCCAACCGCGTCCTGCCCGACACCGGCCACGACACCTGGCTCGCCGGCCTCGCCGCCCAGCAGCGCAAGGCCCTGGAGGAGTGGCAGGGGTCGTACGGTGTCCCTGACGTTCACGGCCTGCCGCACCTGGGCCGCGACCCGCGTGGCACCGACGACCTCGCCGCGCTCGACGTCCCCGCCGTCAACCCGGTACCCACCCCGGTCGAGTGGCCCGTGACGGACCGGCTCGCCGGGGACGGCGTGCTGGTGTGGCACATCCCTCTGCCCGGCGCGATACGCGACGAACTCGACCTCGTCCGGCGCGGCGACGAACTCGTCGTGACCGTCGGAGCGTTCCGCCGGATCGTGCCGCTCCCGTCGGCCCTGCGCCGCTGCAGCGTGGCCGGCGCGGCCCTGCGCGAGGGCGAGCTGCGCATCCGTTTCGCACCGGACCCGGAGCTGTGGCCGCGCGGTGTGTGACACGGCCCGGGGCGCGGCGGCCGGGCCTGAGCGCGGGGTCCGACCGGACCCGGCCGCGGGTGGTCCGCAATCGGCTCCGGGCGCCCGGGAACCGGTCCGGCTCGCGGTGAATCGCATACGCCCGTTCGGGTAACGTCGGAGGTACGAACCGCAGTCAGGAGTCCGCCATGAGCGAAGAGCGCCCCACGTCCGACGCCGCTCAGGAGGAGGCCGCCGAGGAGGTGAGGGGGGCCGACGCCGACGCCTGGGCGAAGGCGTGCGCCGAGGACCTCGCCGCGGAGAAGGCCCGTCGCCGTTCCCGGTACGGCGCGCCGCCCGGCTCGGCCGCCGAGGAGCTGAAGAAGCTCGTCGACGCCGTCGCGGACAAGCTGTCCGGGCTGCAGACGCCGCTGTTCGGCGCCGCCGCCTCGGGCGCGGCCCAGCAGATGGTCCACCAGGTGGTGCAGCAGGCGAAGGCCGCGGTGGAACCCGTCATAGAGCGCAACCCCGACGTCTTCGACCACCTCGCCGCGGCCGGCTCGGAGCTGCTCGCGGCCTACCGCTCCGCCGTCGAGGCCCAGGAGCGGCGCTGGACGAACCGCACCCCGTCCGGCTCCGACCCCCGCGGGCAGGACGGGGAACAGGGGTCGGGGGAGCACATCGATCTCGACTAGGGCCCGGCCGAACGGAGGCGTGCCGGCCCCCCAAGGCGCCGTAGGGAGCAGTCCGATACACCCTCGAGCCCCCTCGGGTACGGTGGGCCGTAGCGGGGCTCGACCGAAACTGAGGGATTCATGGGACTCACCATCGGCGTCGACATCGGTGGCACGAAGATCGCGGCCGGTGTGGTCGACGAGGAAGGCAACATCCTCTCGACCCACAAGGTGCCGACTCCGGGCACGCCCGAGGCCATCGTTGACGCCATTGCCGCCGCCGTCGAGGGCGCCCGCGCCGGGCATGAGATCGTCGGCGTCGGGATCGGCGCCGCCGGCTACGTCGACCGTCAGCGCTCCACGGTCTACTTCGCGCCGAACATCGACTGGCGGCAGGAGCCGCTGAAGGAGAAAGTCGAGGCCCGCGTGGGTCTCCCCGTGGTCGTCGAGAACGACGCGAACGCCGCCGCGTGGGGCGAGTACAAGTTCGGCGCGGGCAAGGGCCACCGCAACGTCATCTGCATCACGCTGGGCACCGGCCTCGGCGGCGGCATCATCATCGGCAACAAGCTGCGCCGCGGTCACTTCGGCGTGGCCGCCGAGTTCGGCCACATCCGGATGGTCCCCGACGGCCTGCTGTGCGGCTGCGGCTCGCAGGGCTGCTGGGAGCAGTACGCGTCGGGCCGCGCCCTCGTGCGGTACGCGAAGCAGCGCGCGAACGCGACGCCGGAGAACGCCGAGCTGCTGCTGTCGCTGGGCGACGGCACCCCGGACGGCGTCGAGGGCAAGCACATCTCGATGGCCGCACGCCAGGGCGACCCGGTGGCGGTGGACTCCTACCGCGAACTGGCTCGCTGGGCGGGCGCGGGCCTCGCCGACCTGGCCTCCCTCTTCGACCCCTCCGCCTTCATCGTGGGCGGCGGCCTCTCGGACGAGGGCGAACTGGTTCTCGCGCCGATCCGCAAGTCGTACAAGCGCTGGCTGGTCGGCGGCAACTGGCGCCCGGTCGCCGACGTGATCGCCGCCCAACTGGGCAACAAGGCGGGCATGGTCGGCGCGGCGGACCTCGCCCGGGAGCCCGACCCCATCATGTGAGAGAGCTTGGGGGAGGGCAGGGGCGGCGGGGGCGAAAACTCCGGTAGCGGGGGCCGGACGGCCGACGCGGCGTATCTTGATCCGCATGGCGACCTCGACTCCGCTGCTCCCCAACTCCCGCACCGAAGCCGACGGTTCCGCCGTCGTCCGCGTCCTGACCTATAACATCCGCTCCCTGCGTGACGACACCGACGCGCTCGCCCGGGTGATCAGCGCCTGCGCGCCGGACCTCGTCCTCGTCCAGGAGGCCCCCCGCTTCTTCCGCTGGCGCAAGAAGCTCGCCCGGCTCGCGGCGGCCTCCGGTCTGGTGGTCCTCTCGGGCGGTGCCACGGCGGCCGGGCCCGCCCTGCTCTGCTCCCCGCGCGCCACCGTCGAGCGCACCGAGGACGTGCTGCTGCCACTCACCCCCGGGGAGCACAGGCGCGGCCTCGCGACGGCGGTCGTGCGGTTCGGCGGCGCCCGCCTCGGCGTCGTCAGCTGTCACCTGAGTCTGCGTGACGACGAGCGGTTCGAGCAGGGCGGCATGCTGCTCGACCGGCTCGCCGGCCTGGGCGTGGAACACGCGATCACGGGCGGCGACCTCAACGAACGCCCCGACGGCCCGACCTTCGAGCGCCTGGCGACCGACCTCCAGGACGGCTGGGCCACCGCGCCCTGGGGTGCCGAGTACACCTGGACACCCCACGACCCCTACCAGCGCATCGACGCGATCTTCGCCACGAAGGGCATCGAGGTCCTCGGCTGCGGGGTCCCGCTCGGTCACCCGGGCGTGACGGAGAGAGACCTGAGGGCGGCCACGGACCACTTCCCGGTCCTGGCCGCCCTGAGAGTTCCCGCGGCCCCCGGGATTCATGCAGCCCACGGGATGCCTGCGGCCCCCAGGTTTCCTCCGGCGTAGGTCAGACCACGGCGCCGCGCCCGGGGTCCTCGTCGTCCTCGTCGCCCGTCTTCATGCGCATCACCAGCGTCACGAAGCCGCCCAGGAAGCCACCGACGCCGAGCGTGGCAAGCCACCAGGTCATCTCCCAGCCGAGCAGGACGGCCAGCAGGAGCAGGATCGGACCGCCGATCACCGCGAGCCAGGCGAACTTCGCCGTAGTGTCGGCCGCGGGCAGCGGCGGCGGCTCCGGCGGCACGAAGTGGCCCTCGTCGTCCTCGTCGAAGTCGTCCTCGGAGGGCTCCGGCGCCCTGTAGTCCCGCGGGCCCACACCGGGAGCGAAGGAGACCGAGCCGCCCAGCGGCTTGACCGGCTTGGCCGGCTCGTCGTTCGCGTCGTCGGTCACGCCGCCGTTCGGCTCCCAGTGCTCGGGCAGCTCCAGGTTCTCGATCGGCTTGAACGGCTTCGTGCCGGGCGGGTCCGGCGGCTCCTCGCCGTATGCCGCCACGATCGCCGCCCAGGCGGCCTCCTCGTCGAAGGGCACCCCCGACTCGTCCGGCTCGCGATCCTCGCGGTCGGAGTCGTGCTCAGCCACCTGCGGCCGTCCCTTCCTCACTGACGTCGGGCGCGAGCCGGCCGATGAACGCGTGGCTCTTCTCGAAGATCCGGTCCGCGTCGTGGTCCAACGTCGCCACGTGGTAGCTCTGTTCCAGCAGGATCTCCCGCACATCCGTGGAGGAGACCCGGCTGAGGATCCGGGCCGAGTCGGCCGCCGGCACCACATGGTCCTGAGGGCTGCGCAGGAGCAGCAGCGGCTGGGTGACCTGCGGAAGCTCGCCGTCGACCAGCCGGAAGAAGTTCCGCAGGGAGTGCGCCGCGTGCAGGGGCACTCGGTCGTACCCCAGCTCCACGCTGCCCTCCTTGGCGATGTCGCTGGCGATCCCCTTCGTCGTACGGACGATGTGGCGGGCCACCGGAAGGGCGTACGCCGACAGGCCGTGCACCTTGTTCGCCGGGTTGACGACCACGATGCCGCTGACCGCCTCACCGTGCTTGGCGGCGAGCCGCAGGGCCAGGGCGCCGCCCAGGGACAGCCCGGCCACGAACACCTGCGCGCAGCGGTTGCGCAGGGCGCGCAGCTCGCGGTCCACCTCCGAGTACCAGTCCGGCCAGCCGGTGAGCTGCATGTCCTCCCAGCGCGTGCCGTGCCCGGGCAGCAGCGGCAGCGAGACGGTGAGGCCGCGCTCGGCGAGATACTCCGCCCAGGGGCGCAGGGACTGGGGGGAACCGGTGAAGCCATGGCAGAGGAGGACGCCTACCTCCCCGCCGTCACGGCGGTACGGCTCGGCTCCAGGGAGGACCGGCACGTCGGTCTCCTGTTCATGAAAAGGGGGCTGGGCACGTCGATTGCAGGTACTTCACCGTACGCGACGGCACTGACACCGACCAGGGTCGTCGGGTTCTTCGGGGGTGTAGGGAGTTAAGGTCTGATCTACAGACACAGGAGGCAGTCGGTTGTTGTACGGCGCGATGAAGGTATCCATCGGGGGGCCGCTGAAGCTCGCCTTCAGGCCGTGGGTGGAAGGCCTCGAGAACGTTCCCGCCGAGGGGCCGGCGATCCTGGCGAGCAACCACCTGTCCTTCTCGGACTCGTTCTTCCTGCCCGTGGTGCTCGACCGCAAGGTGACCTTCATCGCGAAAGCCGAGTACTTCACCACGCCCGGCGTCAAGGGCCGGCTGACGGCGGCCTTCTTCAAGGGTGTCGGCCAGCTCCCGGTGGACCGCTCCGGCGCCCGTGGGGCGGGCGAGGCCGCCATCAAGAGCGGCATCGAGGTGCTCCAGCGCGGCGAGTTGTTCGGCATCTACCCGGAGGGCACCCGCTCACCCGACGGCCGCCTCTACCGGGGCAAACCCGGCGGCCTGGCCCGGGTGGCGCTCGCCACCGGCGCGCCCGTCATCCCGGTCGCGATGATCGACACCGAGAAGATCCAGCCGCCGGGGAAGATCGTCCCCAAGCTGATGCGCCCCGGCATCCGTATCGGCAAGCCGCTGGACTTCAGCCGGTACCAGGGCATGGAGCACGACCGCTTTGTGCTGCGCGCGGTGACCGACGAGGTCATGTACGAAATCATGAAGCTCTCCGGCCAGGAGTACGTCGACATCTACGCGACCGCTGCCAAGCGGCAGATCGCCGAGGCGGAGAAGGCGGAGAAGGCGGAGAAGGCGGAGAAGGCGGAGAAGGCGGAGAAGGCCGCGGAGAAGGATCGGCCGGGCTCTTAGGGACACGGTGCGTCCGGCTGGGGGCGGCGGGACGGAAAGCGGGACGGAAAGCGGGACAAAAAGGGGGGGTGCCCCTATCTGTTTCGTCAACCCCGGTGGGGTTGGCTTGTAGGGGTT
>CBFHCJ010000243.1:0-8967 GCA_965654005.1 uncultured Streptomyces sp.
GGCTCGCTGAAGTCCTTCTCCGGAGCCGACCTCGGCGGCTTCGCGATCAAGGCCGCCCTCGACCGTGCGGGGATCGGTGGCGACCAGGTGCAATACGTGATCATGGGCCAGGTTCTGCAGGCCGGGGCGGGGCAGATCCCGGCACGTCAGGCCGCGGTCAAGGCGGGCATCCCGATGAACGTCCCGGCCCTGACGATCAACAAGGTGTGTCTGTCGGGCCTCGACGCGATCGCGCTCGCCGACCAGCTGATCCGTGCGGGTGAGTTCGACGTGATCGTCGCGGGCGGCCAGGAGTCCATGACCAACGCCCCCCACCTGCTGCCGAAGTCCCGTGAGGGCTACAAGTACGGCGCGGTCGAGCTGCTCGACGCGATGGCGTACGACGGCCTGACCGACTCCTTCGAGGGCGTCGCCATGGGCGAGTCGACCGAGAAGCACAACACGCGCCTCGGCATCGGCCGCCCGGAGCAGGACGAGATCGCCGCCCTGTCCCACCAGCGGGCCGCCGCCGCCCAGAAGAACGGCATCTTCGAGGCCGAGATCACTCCGGTGGAGGTGCCGCAGCGCAAGGGCGAGCCGGTCGTCTTCAGCAAGGACGAGGGCATCCGCGGCGAGACGACGGTGGAGTCGCTCGCGAAGCTGCGCCCGGCGTTCAGCAAGGACGGCACGATCACGGCCGGTACCTCCTCGCAGATCTCGGACGGTGCGGCGGCCGTGGTCGTGATGAGCAAGGCCAAGGCGCAGGAGCTGGGCCTGGAGTGGATCGCGGAGATCGGCGCCCACGGGAACGTGGCCGGACCGGACAACTCTTTGCAGTCGCAGCCGTCGAACGCGATCCTGCACGCCCTGAAGAAGGAGGGCCTGGAGGTTTCGGACCTCGACCTGATCGAGATCAACGAGGCGTTCGCGGCGGTTGCCGTGCAGTCAATGAAGGACCTCGGAGTTTCCACCGAAAGGGTGAATGTCCATGGCGGCGCGATCGCTCTGGGTCACCCGATCGGGATGTCCGGCGCCCGGCTCGTACTCCACCTCGCCCTGGAGCTGAGGCGGCGCGGCGGAGGCGTCGGCGCGGCAGCCCTGTGCGGTGGCGGCGGCCAGGGTGACGCGCTGATCGTGCGGGTACCCAAGGCCTGACGCTTCTGTACGTCTCCTGAGGCGAATCCGTACGTCTCTGGGAGGCGAACAAATCGAAACGGAACGGAGCTGTGATGCAGGACGTCTCCTCGCTGGTCGCCCGGGCCAGGGAAGGCCGGCCGCGGGCCGTGGCCCGGCTGATCTCCCTGGTGGAAGGGGCGTCCCCGCAGCTCAGGGAGGTCATGGCGGCGCTGGCCCCGCTGACGGGCAACGCGTATGTCGTGGGCCTCACGGGTTCGCCGGGCGTCGGCAAGTCCACGTCCACCGCGGCGCTCGTGACGGCGTACCGCAAGCAGGGCAAGCGGGTCGGCGTCCTGGCCGTCGACCCGTCCTCGCCCTTCTCGGGCGGCGCCCTGCTCGGCGACCGGGTGCGTATGTCGGAGCACGCGTCGGACCCAGGCGTGTACATCCGCTCGATGGCGACGCGGGGACATCTGGGCGGCCTCGCCTGGGCCGCCCCGCAGGCGATCCGCGTCCTGGACGCGGCGGGCTGCGACGTGGTCCTGGTGGAGACGGTCGGCGTCGGCCAGTCGGAGGTCGAGATCGCCTCCCAGGCCGACACCTCGGTCGTCCTGCTGGCCCCCGGGATGGGCGACGGCATCCAGGCCGCCAAGGCGGGCATCCTGGAGATCGGCGATGTGTACGTCGTCAACAAGGCCGACCGCGACGGCGCGGACGCGACCGCTCGCGAGCTGAACCACATGCTGGGCCTCGGGGAGTCGCGGTCCCCGGGCGACTGGCGCCCGCCGATCGTGAAGACGGTCGCGGCCCGCGGCGAGGGCGTCGACGAGGTCGTCGAGGCGTTGGAGAAGCACCGCGCGTGGATGGAGGAGCGCGGGGTCCTCACGGAGCGCCGGCGGGCCCGCGCCGCCCACGAGGTCGAGACGATCGCGGTGACGGCCCTGCGCGAGAGGATCGGCGACCTGCACGGCGACCGCCGCCTGGGCGCGCTGGCCGAGCGCATCGTGGCGGGGGAGCTGGACGCCTACCGGGCGGCGGACGAACTGGTGGCGGGGCTGACCGAGGCCTGAGCACGGCTGCCACCGGCAGCCGCCGTCCTCGCAGGACGCATGTCACCGGCCGCGTCTCGTCAGTTCACGCCGGCGTGCGTCCGGCATCGAGCCGGGGCGTTTTCACCCAGTGCCCGACAGACAACCCACAGATCCTGGCAGTCGTCGACATCGACGCCGAAGTCCGTGTGAGTGACGCGTATCGATCCCGGCCGCTGCGCAGAGAAGCCGACCAAAAAGTCCGAATCCCTGGCGACAGATGCATAGGATTCCTCTTCCAGTGCGTCATACATGCCGGCCGAACACCACCGCATGCCGGTATAGCGCAGGGGAGACGGCGGAACATTGGGGTCCGGCTTCTCGACCAAATGCTGTGAGGATCCTGTGTTGCGAACAAATATAGGACGTCGGTCTTCGCCCGTCTGTGTCACCAACAGATTCATCATGGCGGCGGACCCACTGCTGTCGCCGACGTCGTGAAGAAGATCGGACAGCGCACGATCCGACAGCACCACATCGCTCGTCGTCACGATGTGCTGCCGTCTGCCTATCGTCCGGACCAGGGCACGCACCGCATGGAAGGTTCCCCTTCTGTCCGTGTGCAGGATGGTCGAGTCGAATCGAGAGTCCCGTGGCAGCAGGGCGTCGAGATCGTCGCTTTCGGGACCGGCGGCAACCACGACTTCTCTTATTCCGACCGAGTGGGCCTGGTCCAGAAGTCTTTCAAAGATGGTCTGCCGTCCGATGCTCAGCAGTGCTTTGGGCACGTTTATGCCACATTCTCTGAGTCTTGTTCCGACACCACCCGCCATCACCGCGAGCACCGGCGGTTCCGAGAAAGTCATCTCAATCCCCCCTCTGTTCGGTGCAGAAAGCGGCTGCGCAGCATCGAAACAGTAGCGGCCTCGCAGCCGAGTCCGTCCAGGACGTAGCTCTCCACGGATCCGTGTTCCGCGGTCAGTTCGGAGAGGAATATGCTTATGGCCTCGGCGGGGGCCTGCCCGTAACCGGACCATCTCAAAGTGCGATTCGGATTCAGATTTCGCCAGTCGGCAATGAGCCGCTCAGTGGCCAGTCCGGTCAGGGCGAAGTCGGCTGCGACATCATCCCGGCTCACCCCCAGCAGCACGAGAATTATTGCGGCGAGAACCCCTGTGCGATCCTTTCCGGATCCACAATGGAGCACGACGGGTCCGTTCGCCGCCGCCACGACCTCAAGTGCCTGTTTCACGCCGGAGGCCCCGGCGACCGCGTATTCCATGTATCGGCCGGCCAGGAACCGCGAGATGTCCACAGGAGAATCGATATCAGCCTGATCGCATGCGCTGTGGTTGATGTCGACGTTATGGTAGGTGAAACTGCGGTGGACAGGGATGCGCCCTCTTCGCTCTATTTCCCAGGATTTCCGCAGATCGACGACCGTGTGGATGCCGAGCGCCAGAAACCGACGCCAGTCCGAAGCCGTGAGCTTGGCCAGAGAGTCCGACCGGTAGAGCCGGCGCCTGCGGACGGTCCGACCGTCATCGGTCGGATAGCCCCCCAGGTCCCGAAAATTGTGCAGCCCCTCGAACTCCACGATTCGTGACACGCCACCACTCTACGCAGACCTGCCCGGCGAGAGAAGATTTCAGAGAGATGATGCGAGGGTCTCGCTGACGAGAACGGCGGGCTATCGACCATGAAAGAGTAGTTTTGTCAGGAAGTGTCCCACTTGTCATACTCCGACCGTATGCTGGGACTCCGATGAAAAGCTAGCGGCCGAGACCGGGGCTTGCTACTCTTCCGTTTATGGCAAACGATCCCGTTCCGGGATTCTTACAAAGGATTTTGCAGCGTCACTCCACGGGGATGCAAGCGCTGCTGCTGACGGTAGTGACGCTGGTGGCTGTGGGGCTCCTCTGGTGGGCTTCCGCATTGCATGCCTCGGCGGGCAAAGATTTCCTGAACGCGGTCGCGACCGGTCTTCTGGTGTCGGCCGCTTTCGGTGTTGCGCAGTCACTCGTCACCGGTCGGATCACGGCGGAATTGCTCAGGACTTCGGTCGTCGACGAAGTAAGCCGTTCACTGTCCGACCTCAACAACACTTATTACCCGACCCATGAGTTCGAGGCGTCCGTCGAGCCGTCTGTGACCTTCAACCAGATGCTCACCACGGACCTCAACGAGTCTTCGGTGTTCTGGTTCCGAGGAGTGTCGGCGCGGTATACCGCGGTGCGGCTGGAACTCAACACGAATGCCAACCTCCAGGCCAACCTGATCCTTCCGGATCTCGCTGTCGCGACGTCCATCGATGGGAGGGTCGACTACCTCTATCGGCAGGGGGTGTACCCGGGGAAGACGGTCGAGGAGATCAGGTCCACGGTCGATCGGGAGATCAGGCTGGGACTGGTCGGCCTGATGGAAGCGTGCCGACGCTGTTCCTCGATTCAGCTCATGCTCACTCCCACTCCACTCCTCGACCGTTACGAGATTTTCAGGAACGCCATCTGGGTCACCATGTTCAGCGCCAAGGGCACGGGTCTTGTGTTCCCCAGAACTCTGCGGTTCCAGGATCATTCCGTCATCTATCGCATGCAGGAAGCGGAATGCCTGCAGACGCGGCACCACCCGGGCGTCCGGGTGCTTGAGATACCTCGAGCCTCCAGCAGTCAGGACTTCATCGACTTTTACGAGGTGGTCACCGGCTCCCGTGTTTCGGTGCAGGAGATGACGGAGTTGCGGGAGCGGTACAGAGAGTTTTCCTCCGAATTCCAGACCAAAGCCGGACTCTAGGAGATGGTCACGTATGGCTGTCGACTTCCTCGATCAGATCATCGCGAAGGTGAGCTCTTGCTCAGGTGCCGAGACGGTGGTGGAATTACAGGATGTGTGGCAGTCCGTGGTGACTTCCGACTCCGTTGCCGATCGGTTGCTTGTGGATTTCGGCAGCCTTCTGCGCGATGCGCAGTGGAGATCCTCATTGGTCCGGCGGTCTCGCGAAACTGCCACTCACTATGTCTGGAGCCTCGCCGCCGGTGCTACGGGTCACCCCAGACTATGCATACATGAGTATAAGAACCATGCGGAAGTGGGATCCGGGCATGCGAACTCCATTCATAACCACCGCTACGACTTTGTGAGCCATATCCTTCAGGGTGGGTACACTCACGAGGAGTTCTCGGTGAAAGAATCCGGTGGTTCGCCAACAGACGTGGAGGCTCCGGTGCGGAGACAGGCTTCTCATCTCGCGTCCGGACAGAGTATCGTCTTGGATCACCGCACATTCCACCGTGTCACGCACATTCAGAGCGGCACCTTTACGGCTGTTCTCAAGACGGCGCCCAGGAAGGATTACAGTGTCTCCTTCTCGGCGCTGGATCGGGCGCCTGTTCAGCATTACCCATTGCCCGCCCGCGCCCTTCTTCTGATGAAAAGACTTACTCCCGACGAGAGCGGGGCACAGCCCAGTGGTACCTGACGAGTCATTTATCGCCGAAGTGCGCGCGACCGTGCATGCTCTGTACGCGCAGAAGGTGAGCGATGTCCCTTTCCATGGGTGGCATCACGTGACCTTTGTCTCCGCCAAGGCATGCGAATTCGCCTCCGAGCTGGAGGCCGATGTCTCGCTCGTGCGTGTCGCAGCGCTCGTACACGATGTGAACTACTTGGTCGACGTTCGCACGGACGCGAGTGGCGGTTCTCAACTGCGGTGCAAGATCCTCGAGGAGGCCGGGGCGTCCAGGGAACTCGTCGACAGGGTGGAACAGATCGTCCTGGAGGCGGAGATCCAGTCTCGGACATCAGGAATCTCGCCCGAGGCGAAGGCGCTCAGCGATGGGGACACACTGTTCAAGGCCCTTCCGGTGACGCCGGTGATTCTTGCTCCTCTGTATATGAAAGAGACCGGACGGGATCTCAGGGAACTCGCGGAAAAGATCGTCGCCGAGCAGATTCCCCTCGCGGAGCAGGGCATCTACTTCTACTCCGACTCCGCGCGAGAGCGCTACAGGGTATGGGCCGAAACGGGCCTGAGCCTCTGGCGGCACATCCTCGAATCCCTGGATGACCCGGACATCCGTGACCTGGTGGCGTCGATAGGGGCTCTCGGCGGCTGACGGCAGCCTCTGCCGGCACCCCCACGAGTGATGCGCAGTCGGCGCCGACGACCACCGGGGCCTCACCCGCGGCGGTCGTCGGCGGTGGGTGGTCTACGGCTTCCCTCGCTGCCCCCGCAGATGCTCCGCGATGGGTCGCAGCGATTTGTGGAGGTGTTCCAGGTCGTCCGGGGGCAGAAGGTCGATGAAGTGGCGCCGCACCGACGCCACGTGGTGTGGCGCGACCTTCTTCACCGTCTCCATGCCGTGGTCCGTGAGCACCGCGTACAGCCCCCGGCGGTCGGACTCGCAGTTCTCACGGCGTACCAGGTCCGCGTTCTCCATGCGCGTGATCTGGTGAGAGAGGCGGCTCTTGGACTGGAGGGTGGCGGCGGCGAGGTCGCTCATCCGCATACGGACGCCCTCCGACTCCGAGAGGTTCACCAGGATCTCGTAGTCGTTCATCGTCAGGCCGAACGGCTGCAGATCCCTTTCGAGCTGGTACGTCAACAGCCTGTTGACCTCCAGGTGGGTGCGCCAGGCGCACTGCTCCGCATCGGTCAGCCACGGCGTGGCCGTTTCGGTCTCCATAAATGAAGTCTACCTAAAAGGTTGAAAATCGAACTAGTGGGTCGCGTGACGTAGTGGGAGTGAATGTGACGGTGCGCACGCGTTCGATGTCACACTCCGCAGACTACCGCTCACAGCCCGAAGCGGCGCTGGAGGTCCCCCAGCTGTCCGGGAAGGCGCGGTGTCCCAGGCGAGCCCTGGTGGCCGGGGACACCGTCGCCGCCCGGTACGCCGGGCTCGTGCGGGACCGCTCCCGTGGCCTGCTCGGCCATGAGCGTCTCCGAGGACTGGAGCAGGACCGTACCCGCTCCGACGAACTCGAACTGATGCTCCTCCCCAGAGGCCCCGCCGAGGCCCGTCATCGCACGTAGACCGCCCCATACGCCTGTCAGATACCCGTGGTCGTAGTGATGGCACGGCGACGGGCAGTCGGCCCAGCCGACCAGGGCCTGGGGATCCACCCGGACAGGGGGTTCCATGAACACCACCGGACCGTTTGACGCGGCCACGAACTTCCCGGTCCCGATCAGCGTCAGAAAACCCGGAATGATCGACTGCTTGAGCGAGAGAGTTGGCTGAAAAGCGAGCAGGTTGCCGGAGCGGACGGTCAGGTTGCCCTCGTCCAGGTCGTACGCGTTCACATCGAAGGCCCGGTCGGCGAGGAGCATCTTGCCCGAGCCCTCCGCCACCACCCAGTCGCTCGCATGCAGAGGCGAATGAAAAGACGTACGGATCATTCGGTCGAGACGGCCGTGCCCGATGCCGTTGAACTCGATCGAGCCGTAGTAGGCGATCATCTTGCCCTTCTGCAGGAACCACTGACTGCCCTTGAGCTCCACACAGAAGGTGTACTTGTTGACGTTGTCGTCGGCCGGCAGGGTCATCGGGTCGTGGATGACGGGCCCGGCGCCCGGGTAGGTGGTCAAAGCTTCTCCTCCGACGCCTGGACGTACACCGCACCACTGCCGCTCAGCTCCAACTGGAACGCCTCGCCGGAGCCGCGGCCCACCATCTCGCGCCAGCCGAGCGCGGTGGAGAGCCTGTTGCGTACGTCGCCGTGGTGCGCGACGTAGGCCTGGGGGTCGACATGGACCGGGCGCTGCGGGGTGATCGGCACCTCGAAGACGCCGCCGTGCGCCATCACGGCGACCGCGCCGTGCCCCGTGAGGGTGGTCGTGAACAGGCCCTGGCCGGTGACCTGGCCACGCACCATGCCCATGACGCCGCCCTGCGAGCCCATGAACATCGTGCCCTGCTGGAGGGTGCCCTCGAAGGCGAGCAGACGGTCCGCCTCGACGTACAACGTGTCCCCGGTGAGGTTGATCACCTGGATGTGGTGGCCGCCGTGCCCGAACAGCACCGTGCCGCTGCCCTCGACCGTCATCAGCGGCGTCGCCTCGTTCGCGATGCGGCGGCCGATCATCGACATGACCCCGCCCTGACCGCCCTGGATGTTGGGGGTGAAGGAGACGTCACCCTGGTAGGCGAGCATCGCGCCCCGCTGGCTGAACAGCCGCTGCCCGGGGATCACCGTCGCCTCGATCATCTTCGCGTTCACTTCGCGGAAGGTCATGTCAGAGGTCCCCCGCGATCGTGTTGCGCTCACTGGGCTGCACGTAGACCAGCCCGTCGCCCTCGAAGCGGATCTGGAACGCCTCGCCGCCGCCCTCACCGAAGAAGGTGCGGAACGTCACACCGGACTGGAACGACTGCCGGAGGTTCCCCTGGTGCGCGATGTACGCGCCCGGGTCGACGATCAGCGGATACTGCGCGCTCACCCGCAGCACCACCGCCGGACCGTCCGACATGATCGCCGCCTGGCCGCGGCCCTCGACGGTCGTCGTGAACAGGCCGTTGCCCTGGGAGGCGCCGCGCAGGCCGGTGAACGTCGTGCCCGTGCGCAGACCGGCGTCCGTCGCGAGGAGGTTGCTCGACTCGACGTACAGCTTGTCCCCCTGGAGACTCACGAGGTTGATCTCGGAGGCCCGGTCCGCGAACCAGCACGTCCCGTGCCCCTTCACCTCCATCACGGTCATCTGCTCGCCGGTGAGCCGCCGGGTCACCATCCCCCGGATCCCCTCACCGCCGCCGCTGAGCTTCTTGAAGGCCATCTGCCCGTCGTACGCGACCATGGAGCCGTTCTTCGCCTTGACGGCGTCCCCGGTCATGTCGACGGCCAG
>CBFHCJ010000244.1:0-8951 GCA_965654005.1 uncultured Streptomyces sp.
CGCTCGACCTGAAGCAGGAGCACCAGAACGTGACCGGCACGGCCAAGGTCGGTGACAAGACGATCCCGGTGACGGGGAAGATCAAGGGCGAACAGATCACGCTGAACATCGGCGGCCGGGCCCAGGGCGGGCCGCGGCCCCGCGCCGAGCTGGGGCGGAACGCTGTCCGTCGATGCAGGCGAAGTCACGGTGCACAGACTAGGTCCTCGGTCTGACAACGACCCAAACGACGTCGTTCCGCCGGGAGAGCCGGAAACTGAGGTCGCATTTGCAGGTGCGGGCCGCATGCGGCTGGTCGCCCCGCGGCGGAGCCGCACGATGCCACGCCCCCGAGCCCCTTACGGGGCGGCCACCCGGCGTCCGTACGCCTCGACCAGACCCGCCCGCGAGTCGTCGAGGTAGACCGCGAGCAGGCGCTCGGCGCGGTCGCGGTCTCCTGCCTGGAGGGTTTCGAGGATCTGCTGATTGCGTGCGAGGTACGGCTCGTGCAGCCGCCGCGGCTCATCCACCACATGGAAGGCCAACCGCAGTTCGGCGAAGACGCTGCGCATGACCTCGTTGGTGCGTTCACTGCCGGCGAGCGCCACCAGCTCCCGGTGGAAGTGGATGTTGGCCGTCGACACACCTTTCCAGTCACCTTCGCGTGCCGCCCGCTGCCCCTCCGCGACTGCCTCGGCGAGGCCGTCGAGGGCGTACGGCGGCTCGCCGAGGCCCCGTACGACGGCGCACTCGACGAGGCCGCGGGTGCGGTAGATGTCCTCGACGTCCTCGATGGTCAGCACCCGCACGAAGACCCCGCGGTTCAACTCGTGGACGAGCAGTCTCTCGTGCGTGAGCAGCCGGAACGCCTCGCGCAGTGTGTTGCGGGAGACGCCGAGCGCGCCCCCGATGCTGTCCTCCGAGAGCCGGGTGCCCGGCGGGAAGTAACCCTCGGCGATACGGCTCCTGAGGATGTCCGAGACCCGCTCGGCGGTGCTGGTCCGCCCCAGGAGGGCACGGTCGTCGGCCAGTCCCCTCAGCTGCTCTGCCATGCCCGGAATTCAATCGCAGATACGAGGACGAAACAAAATGGGTATTGAAGAATCGTTCAACGATCCTCTACCTTGCTACGCACGGCACGACCCCCTGCGCACCGCACCGCACCGCACTGCACCGCACCGCACACCGCACTTGCCCGTCCTGCACGACACGGCTCAGTCCGCAGCACCCTCCGTCCCTCATCTGTGAGGTGCCCATGAGCACGAACCCTCCACCGCAGGCCCTGACCGCCGGCCCCCGGCCGGGAACGGATGAACGGGCCGCCGACGACGGCGCTTTGGGCTGGCTGCGCGCCCTCGGCCCGCGCGGCCGCCACGCCTTTGCGGGCGCCTTCGGCGGCTATGCCCTGGACGCGTACGACTACTTCACGCTGCCGCTGAGCATGGTCGCGCTGGCGGCGTACTTCGGCCTGAACAGCGGCCAGACCGGCCTGTTCACCACGGTCACGCTGGCGGTCTCCGCGCTCGGCGGCGCCGTCGCGGGTGTGGTCGCCGACCGCATCGGGCGGGTCAAGGCCCTGATGATCACCGTGATCACATACGCGGTCTTCACGGTCGCCTGCGGCTTCGCGCCCACCTACGAGACGCTGCTGGTCTTCCGCGCCCTCCAGGGCCTCGGCTTCGGCGGCGAGTGGGCGGTCGGGGCGATCCTGGTGGCCGAGTACGCGAGTGCCAAGCACCGGGGCCGGACACTCGGCGCGATCCAGAGCTCCTGGGCCGTCGGCTGGGCGCTGGCCGCCGTCGTCTACACCCTGGTCTTCTCCTTCGCCGGCAACGACCTGGCCTGGCGCGTGATGTTCTGGACCGGCGCGCTGCCCGCGCTGCTGGTGATCTGGGTACGCCGCCGCGTGCACGACGCCCCGGAGGCGACGGCTCAGCGCGAACAGACCACCGAGAAGGGTTCCTTCACCGCGATCTTCAAGCCGGGCACGGACGGGGAGCCCGGACTGCTGCGCACGACGGTCTTCGCGAGCCTGTTGTCCACCGGTGTCCAGGGCGGCTACTACACGCTCGCGACCTGGGTGCCCACGTACCTGAAGACGGAACGCGGCCTGTCCGTCGTAAGCACCGGCTCCTACCTGACGTTCCTCATCTCCGGAGCCTTCATCGGCTACCTGACCGGTGGCTACCTCACCGACCGGCTGGGCCGCAGGCGCAACATCTGGCTCTTCGCGCTGCTCTCGGCGATCTGCGTCCTGGCGTACGCGAACATCCCGAGCGGCGCCAACACCCTTCTCCTGGTGCTCGGTTTCCCGCTCGGGTTCTGCATGTCGGCGATCTTCAGCGGTTTCGGGTCCTACCTGAGCGAGCTGTACCCGACCGCGGTGCGCGGCACGGGCCAGGGCTTCACCTACAACACCGGTCGCGCCGTGGGCGCCGTATTCCCGACCCTGGTGGGCTTTCTCGCCGACAGCTGGGGCGTGGGCGGTGCGCTGGTCTTCGGAGCGATCGGATACGGCCTCGCGGCCCTTGCGCTGCTGGGGCTGCCGGAGACACGCGGGAAGGAGCTGGCGTGAACCGTACGGACGACCACTCCCCGATCCTCACGGGCGACCGCCCCCTGGCCATCATCGACGAGCACGCGCGCGCGTGGAGCGCGCAAGAAGCCCGAGCCCGCTTCCGGGAAGGTCTGTCCGGCCCCACGGCCGGGGCCGCGGCGGGCCGCACCCAGGTCAACCTGATCTCGGTGCCCGCCGAATGGGCGTACGACACGCTGCTGTTCTGCCAGCGCAATCCGAAGCCCTGCCCGGTCCTGGACGTCACCGACGCCGGTTCCTGGACGACGGTCCTCGCGGACGGCGCCGACCTGCGCACCGATCTGCCGCGCTACCGGGTGTGGCAGGACGGCGAGCTGGTGGACGAGCCGACGGACGTGCTCGCCCACTGGCGCGACGACCTGGTCTCCTTCCTCATCGGCTGCAGCTTCACCTTCGAGTGGGCGCTCGCCGAGGCCGGGGTCCCCCTGCGCCACATCGAGCAGGGCCGCAACGTCCCGATGTACGTGACCGACCGCCAGTGCCGTCCGGCAGGGCGCCTGCACGGCCCTGTCGTGGTGTCCATGCGCCCGGTGCCGCCGCAGCACCTGGCGGCCGCGATCCGGGAGAGCGGTCTGCTGCCGGCGGTGCACGGCAGCCCCGTACACTGCGGCGATCCGTCGGTCCTCGGCATCGAGGACCTCGGCCGGCCCGACTTCGGCGACCCGGTGGACGCCGAACCGGACGACGTCCCGGTGTTCTGGGCCTGCGGCGTGACCCCGCAGGCCGCGGTGACGGCCTCGCGACCGCCGTTCGCCATCACCCACGCACCGGGGCAGATGTTCATCACCGACGCCCGCGACGAGCAGTACCGCGTCGCCTGACGTCGACCGACCAGGAGAGACCATGATCGATCTGAACGCCGATCTCGGCGAGGGCTTCGGCCGCTGGCGGCTCACCGACGACGAGCGGCTGCTGTCGGTCGTCACGAGCGCCAACGTGGCCTGCGGCTTCCATGCCGGGGACGCGGCCACCATGCGACGGGTGTGCGAGCTGGCGGCCGAACGGGGCGTACGGATCGGTGCCCAGGTCTCCTACCGGGACCTGGCCGGTTTCGGGCGGCGCGCGATGGACGTGCCGCCCGAGGAGCTGGCGGCGGAAGTGGCGTACCAGATCGGCGCCTTGGAGGTCTTCGCGCGCGCGGCGGGCTCCCGGGTGTCGTATGTGAAGCCGCACGGCGCGCTCTACAACCGGGTGGTCCACGACGAGCGGCAGGCCGGGGCGGTGGTCGACGGTGTGCTGCTCGCCGATGCCACGCTGCCCGTCCTCGGGTTGCCCGGATCGCGGTTCCTGGAGGTGGCCGAGAAGGCCGGACTGCCGGTGGTCACCGAGGCGTTCGCGGACCGCGCGTACACCGACGAGGGCACGCTCGTCCCGCGCGGCCAGGACGGCGCGGTGGTGAGCGATCCCGACACGGTCGTCGAGCGCTCGGTGAGCCTCGCCCGCTTCGGGATCGTCGCCGCCCACTCCGGGCGCGAGATCCCGGTGCGAGCACGCTCCTTGTGTCTGCACGGCGACACGCCGGGCGCGGTCGACCTGGCCCGCCGTGTACGCGCCGAACTGGAGGCCTCGGACGTGCGCGTGGGGGCCTTCACATGAAGGCTCTGCCCGTGGGCGACGAGGCCCTGCTCGTCGAGCTGTCCTCCGGCGAGGAGGCCCACGCCCTGCACGCGGAGCTGCTGCGCCGCAGGGCCGCCGGCGAGCTGACGGTACGCGAGATCGTGCCCGCGGCCCGTACGGTCCTGCTCGACGGCCTGCGCGAGCCCTCCCGGCTCGCGGCGCGGCTCGCAGACTGGGACATCCCGCCGGTCCCCCCGCGCGTGCAGGACGCGATCGAGGTCTCCGTACGGTACGACGGTCCCGATCTGCCGGACGTGGCCGCCCTGTGGGGCGTTCCGCCGAACGAGGTGGCGCGAATCCACTCGGCGGCCGAATTCCGGGTCGCCTTCTGTGGGTTCGCGCCCGGCTTCGGCTATCTCACCGGGCTGCCGGACCGCTACGACGTGCCGCGCCGGGCCACTCCGCGCACGGCCGTCCCGAAAGGTTCCGTGGCGCTGGCGGGCCCGTACACGGGTGTGTACCCGCGCTCGTCGCCGGGCGGCTGGCAGCTCATCGGCACGACCGACGCGGTTCTGTGGGACCACGCGCGCGTGCCGGCCGCCCTGCTCGCTCCGGGCGCCCGCGTCCGCTTCGTCCCGGTGGCGTCCGTATGACGGACCGTGCGCTCGCCGTCGTACGGGCCGGGGCGCTGACCACCGTGCAGGACCTGGGGCGGCCCGGGTACGCCCACCTCGGGGTGCCGCGCTCCGGGGCGCTCGACGCGCCCGCTGCGGCGCTCGTCAACCGGCTGGTCGGCAATCCGCCGGAGGCCGCCGTGCTGGAGACCACGCTCAACGGCTGTGCCGTGCAGCCGCGTTCGACAGTGACCGTCGCGGTCGGCGGCGCGCCGTGCCCGGTCACCGTGGACGGTCGTCCCGCGCCCTGGGGAGCGCCGATACGCGTGCCGGGCGGGGCGCTGCTGGATGTCGGGCCCGCGCACTGCGGAGTACGTGGCTATCTGGCCGTCTCCGGTGGCGTGGCCGTGGAGCCCGTGCTCGGCAGCCGCTCCACGGACCTGTTGTCCGGGCTCGGCCCGCCACCGCTCACGGACGGTGCCGTGCTGCCCCTGGGGAAGCCGATTGGTCCCCACGCGCGCGTGGACGTCGTGCCGCAGCCGGCTCCGCCGGCCGAGCTGGTGCTGCGCGTCACGCTGGGCCCGCGCGACGACTGGTTCACGCGACACGCGCTCCGCACACTCCTCACGCGTGCGTACCGCGTGTCCACCGCGAGCAACCGCATCGGCCTGCGCACGGAGGGCCCGGTACTGGAACGTGCCCGGGCGGGTGAACTCCCCAGTGAGGGCATGGTGCTGGGTGCCGTCCAGGTGCCGCCCGACGGCGGACCGGTCGTCTTTCTGGCCGACCATCCGACCACCGGGGGCTACCCGGTGATCGCGGTCGTCCGCACCGCCGACCTCGCGGCCGCCGCACAGGCGACTCCGGGCACCCCGGTCCGGTTCACGGCCGTGCGCCGCCGCCGCTAGGAGGTGGGCCGCCGCCGGACGTGCCGGGTGTCGTCTGGTAGGTCGGCACCCGGTGTCGGTGGGCGTCGAGGGTTTCGCCCCCGCCGCCCCTACCCGTCCCGTCCCCGGGGGCGCCGCCCCTGGGCTCCCCCGTCCGGACTGCTCCCCGTCGAGGACTGCTCCCCTGAGCCCCTGCCCCTGGGGCTGCGCCCCAGACCCCCGCTATCGGCCAGAACGGCCTCGTCCTCAAGCGCCGCACAGGCTCGATGTGGTGCGGCCGCGCTGCAAGGTGCGGGTGGGTGGGAAATACCGCCGGGCCCATCGCACCACCACTGCGGCCGACGCGTCGTAGCTGGACCGCCCCCTCACACCGCGTCCGGTTGCTCCGCCACCGAGAGTGCCGCCAGCGCGGACGCCACCGCGTGCGAAGCGCTCAGGTCCAACCGGGCGCTGGTCCCCTGGGCCTTGTGGCGTACCTCGGCGGCGGCCAGGGTGAGCAGTTGCGGCACCAGGTCGGTGCACCGCCGGGCCACCCACCCCGTTCCGGCGGTGGCCAGCCACCACAGGCCGGCCGAGCGGGTGGGCGCGGGGAACTCGGGCTCGGCCGAGGGCGCGGTGCCGGTGGCGAGGCCCGCCTCGGCGAGCAGGGCGTGGAAGCGCAGGGCCAGCTGCCGGTGTCCACACTCCCCCGGGTGCAACCGGTCCGCGCTCCACATCCCACGGTCAGTGATCCACTCCCCTTCCGCGGCGTGCAGATGCACCGCCCCGTACCGCTCGGACAGCGCGTGCACGACCGTGTTCACGGCCCGCTGACGCCGCGCCAGCGGACGCGCCAGCACCCCGGGCAACCGGAGCATCGTGCCGGGGTCGGGCAGGCAGGCCGTGAGAAGTACCGCGTCCCGGCCCCGGAAGGCGGCGTACACCTTGTCGAGCCGGGTGGCGACGGCGTGGATGTCGAAGGTGCAGCGCAGGGTGTCGTTGACGCCGATGACGACGGAGACGATGTCCGGGCGCAGGGCGAGCGCCGCCGGGGTCTGCCGGTCCAGGACGTCGCGGGTCTGGGCGCCGCTGACGGCGAGGTTGGTGAACTCCGCGGGGGCTTTTGCCGGCGTGAGCCCGTCGGCGAGCAGCGCGGCCCACCCCCGCCAGGTGTCCTCGACGGGGTCGCCCACGCCTTCCGTCAGCGAGTCGCCGAGCGCGACGAACCGCAGCGGTCTCATCCGACACCCTCCCGAGCGGCGCCGCGTCCGCGGGCGGCACCGGCCGCCGAGGGGGCGACGTAGGGCTGCGCGTCGTGCGCCGCGAGGAACGCGTCCACCGCGGTCTTCCACCCGAAGCACTCCGCACGCGCGCGTGCCGTCTCCCGCCTCTCGCGCTCCGACCGCTTCATGAGCAGGTCGACGGCGTCCGCGAAGGCGTCGCCGCTGTCCACTGCGGTGGCCCCGGCGGCGCCGATCACCTCGGGCAGCGCCGACACGGCGCTGGCCACGACGGGCGTGCCGCAGGCCATCGCCTCCAGGGCGGCGAGCCCGAACGTCTCGGCTGGCCCCGGGGCCAGGCACACATCGGCGCAGGCCTGCAGCGCCCCGAGCACATCCCGGTCGCTGACGTGACCGAGGAAGGTCACCGGCAGCCCCCACTCCCGCGCCCGCTGTTCGAGCCTGGCCCGCAGCGGCCCCTCACCGGCGACGACCAGCACGGCACGCCGCCCGCGCCGCAGCAGGGCCTCCAAGGCGTCCAGGGCCGTACCGGGCCGCTTCTCCACGGAGAGACGGGAGCACATGACGAGCAGCGTCTCGTCCCCGCGCGCGTACCGGTCGCGCAGGCCCGGGTCCCGCAGCGCTGGGTGCCGCTGCTCCAGGTCGACGCCCAGCGGGGCGCGTACGACGTTGCGGGCCCCGATCCGTACGAACTCACGTTCGGCGAACTCGGTGGTGCACACCACGCGCGCGTAGGTGTGTGCTGTACGGGTGTTGAGGGCGTCGGCGGTGCGCCGGGACAGGTTCTCGGACAGGCCCCAGGTGCGCAGGACGCCGTCGGCGGTCTCGTGGGAGACCATCACGGCGGGGACCCTGGCGCGCCGCGCCCACTTCCCGGTCCAGCGCAACGTCGTGCGGTCGGAGACCTCCAGGCGGTCTGGGTCCAGCTCCGCCAGGAGGGCGGCGACGCGCCGCTTGTCCGTCAGGACGCGATATCCGCCGGTGCCGGGCAGCAGCGGCCCGGGAAGCGTGATGATCCGGCCCTGCTCGGTCTCGTGATCGGTGTGGCGCTCGCCCGGCACGATGAGCACCGGCTCGTGCCCCGCCTCCTTGAAGCCCTTGCCCAGCTCACGCAGCGCGGTGCGCAGACCGCCGGACGCGGGTGCGACGAAGTTGGCGAGCCGCACGATCCGCAGGCCTCCGCCGACCCGCTCGGTGGCGAAGTTCATGCCGCCACCACCGTCCTGCGCGCGGCGAGCACTTCCGCGTAGTGCCCGATGAGCTGGTCGCCGACGGCCGCCCAGGTGCGGCCCTCGACCAGGGCGCGCCCGGCGGCTCCGTACACGATCCGCAGCTCCGGGTCCGCGGCCAGGGACCCGACGGCGTCCCCTACGGCGGCCGCGTCACCGGGCGGGACGAGCAGTCCGGTGCGGCCGTGGGCCACGAGGTCCAGCGGTCCGCCCGCGGCGGGCGCGACGACCGGGACGCCGCTCGCCATGGCCTCCTGCACGGTCTGGCAGAAGGTCTCGAACGGGCCGGTGTGCACGAAGACGTCAAGCGAGGCGAAGATCCGGGCGAGTTCGTCGCCGGTGCGACGCCCGAGGAAGGCGGCGCCGGGCAGGGCGCCCCTCAGGGTGGTCTCGCTCGGCCCGTCGCCCACGACGACGACGCGCACGCCGTCCAGCTTGCAGGCGTCGGCGAGGAGTTCGACCTGCTTCTCGGGGGCGAGCCGGCCGACATAACCGACGATCAGCTCGCCGTTCGGGGCGAGTTCCCGGCGGATCGCCTCATCCCGTAGGTCGGGACGGAAGCGGGCGGTGTCGACCCCGCGCGGCCACAGCTTCACCCGGGGCACGCCGTGCGCCTCCAGGTCGTGCAGGGCGGCGCTGGAGGGCGCGAGGGTGCGGTCGGCGGCGGCGTGCACGGAGCGGATGCGCCGCCAGGCTGCGGCCTCGCCGGCGCCCATGTAGGTGCGGGCGTATCCGGCGAGGTCGGTCTGGTAGATGGCGACGGCCGGGATGCCGAGCCGTGCGGCGGCCGCCATGCCGCGGACGCCGAGGACGAAGGGGCTGGCCAGGTGCACGATGTCGGCGCGGTGCGCGGCGATGGCCGCGGCGAC
>CBFHCJ010000245.1:0-8945 GCA_965654005.1 uncultured Streptomyces sp.
TCGACGCACTCGTCACGCCGGGCAGCATGCTCAACCCGCGCGACGTCGGCTACACGCCGCCCGCGCTGGAGACCGCGGCGCTGCGCCGCCGCTGACACCGAGCCAGCGCACCACGGCGGATGCCGACCGCGCGCAGTCGCGGAGCCGCCGTTTGCCTTGCCGGATTCAGCGCCGTCAGGAGTTGAGGGTGACACCGAGCGCGGGGAGCGCCAGGCGCATCGCGTCGGAGAGGCCGAACATCAGGCAACCGAGCAGGGTCCGGCCGAGCCGCCACGCCCCGAAGATCACCGCGGCGATGACGATGTATCTGCGCCCGGCGGTCATGTTCTGGTTGAACGATCCGACTTCGCCGTCCGCGAGGTGCGCCCCACCGAGACCGGCCAGTGCGCAGTGGATCCAGGTCATGGCCGAGTTGAACCTCAGGTCACGGGCCGCTCTTACCTGCTCGGGCTGCTGTCGGCTACCGAGCGAAGAACTGCTGGCAACTGGCTGAACAGGCCGGTCACGCCCGGCCTGGGCCGATGCAGCGCCTGCTGCGCTATGCCCGCTGGGACGCCGACGCCGTCCATGACGGCGTCCGCGCCTACGTTGTCGACGGCCGGGACGACACGGCTACGGACTCGTACGGCATCGTCGTGGTCAGCGGTTCGAAGCCGAGGCGAGCCAGGATCGGGCGGCTCCGATCGCTCGCGTCGACCTGGGCGTGGCGGTAGCCCCGTCGACGGCGACTTCGGCGATCAGCGCCGTAGCCGGTCCCGGTCCGCTCCGGGTGGAGGGCGTCCGTTTCCCCTCAGCCGAGTTCCAGGGTCGTCACCCCGTACACGCGCTCCTGAGCGAAGGCCCTCACCGGGCCCGTGTACATGCGGGCCGTCTCGAAGGACGGGGTGAGGCCCGCGCGTTCGGCCAGGGCGACGGCCGCCGCGTTCGGTTCGGGGACGTCGATGGCGATCTCCTGGCCGGCGGCCTCGGCGGTCAGCGCGGCGAAGAGGGCGTCGGCGTCCTCGTTGGTGTCCGCGAACAGGGGGCCGACGCGCAGACAGTCGCGGGCCGGGCGGAGGACCGCATAACCTGTGAGGTGGCCCTCGCCGACACGGACGAAGGCCCGGTGGCCGGGGGCGGTGAGCCAGCGCGCCAGGAAGCGGGGGCGGTCGGCGGGAGTGCAGGCGCTGTCGTACGCCACGATGGCGTCGAGGTCGGCCTTCTCTGCCGGGCGCGCTCCGGGCGCCGTCTCGACGGCGGGGGCGGCTCCGGTGAACCGTACGGTGCGGTGGGTGAGTTCGAAGCCGGACTTGCGGTAGTTGTCCTGCTGGGCGACGACGCCGTCGAGGCCGATCGTGCGGCCGCCGGCGTGGGCGAGGGCCGTCTTCCAGGTGGTCAGTCCGAGGCCCCGGCCGCGCATGTCCGGGCGTACGAGATAGCAGCCCAGGAAGGCGTAGTCGGCGCCGTAGTTGACGACCGAGATCGCCGAGACGGGCTCTTCGGCGAGCCGGCCGATGAAGAAGCCCTCCGGGTCCTGGGCGAAGAAGGCCGGGCCGTCCGACAGCCCCGGATTCCAGCCCTCGTCCGCCGCCCAGCCGCTGATCACCGGCCAGTCGTCGAGCGTGGCCCGGGTGACGACGAGGTCTTCGGGGCCCGCAGAGGTCATCGTTGTGCTCCATTCCATGAGAGGCGGCGGTGCGGTGATCGACCGCACCGGCAGCATCCTTCCCGATCTCCGGGACGTGCGCCACGTGTGGACCGGCCGTCCGGGCCAGCCCGAACACGACGGCCGGCAACCGGTGTTGAGCTGTTCGAGCCCGTTCCCGTCCTGGTGTGGCCGGTCATGGCCATCCGGCAGAAGCCACCTCACGCCGACCTCGGCGGTGCCCAGGGCCCCGTCGGCCGTGTGTCCGCCAGGGCCCTCCGGCTCAGCGTGTCGCTTGCGCCCTGAACCGGCGATACAGCACCGTCCCGCCGAGCACCAGGGCGGCACCTCCGGCGAGCGTGGGCAGGGCCGTGTCCGCGCCCGTGCGGGCGAGGGTGACCGGCCGCGGGACGGGGCGCGGCGGCAGCGTGGGCGTGTGCGCCCTCGGCGGTGCGGCGGGCCGCGGAGCGGGGAGGTGGGGCCGTTCACCCGAGGTGTTCGTGGATGTGTTGCCGGACGCCGCGTTGCCGACGCCGACCACGTTCACCGAGTTCCCGGTGATGTTCACCGGGAGGTGAACCGGCAGCTGCACGCTGTCACCGGAGAGCAGGCCCGGCGAATCCTTTCCCTCGCTGTATGCCGAAGCACCGCTCCGCGCGATGGTGCCGCCCCGTGCAGTGGTGCCGCCCCGTGCAGTGGTGCCGCGCAACAAGCCGCCCCGGCGCGCGCCGTCGTTGACGCAGGTGTTGCCCGCGGCCGGGTTGAGGAGCCCGAGCGCGTTCACGGTGTTGCCGCACACGTCGACCGGGACGTGCACCGGGAGCTGGATGGTGCTGCCGGAGATCAGTCCGGGCGAACCCGCCGCGGTGCCGTTCGCCGCGGAGTCCGCGTGCGCCGGCAGCGCCGCGGTCAACGCCCCCGAGGCGGCGGCCGCGGCGATCAAACCATTTCGGGTAACCCGTTTCATAGGTTCCCTGCCTTCCAGACATGGTCGCGAGCACTCGCCCGCACCCCGTAAAACGCAGACGAACCATCCGAGTTATGGCTTATCTGCCTTTCACCCCATCGAGTGGTGCGGTTGTCGAACCAACGAGAAAGGCGGTATGTGGGCACCGACGCGAAAGGCGGTATGTGGGCACCGACGCGAAAGGCGGTATGTGGGCACCGACGCCCCGGCGCGCGGGCGGGCCGGGACGCGGCGGCGCAGGTCAGGGCCACATCCGCCCGCCCCGCCCGCCGGGAGGCGCGCCAGGAAGGGCCCGCCTATCGTGATCGGAGGGGCATCGCCGGATCCTGAGCCGGGGCGTCACCGGAGGCACCATGCTGTCCACGCACAGTCGCCGTGCGGCCACCTCGGCGGCGGCCACCATCGCGGCGCTGGCTCTGCTGGGGCCCACACCGCAGTCGGTGGCCACGGCCGACGGCACCCCTCAACCCGATCTATCCCGCTTCTACCATCAGAAGATCACATGGTCCGCCTGCCCGGGCACGGACATGCCCGCAGACCTGCAGTGCGGGAAGGTGACGGTCCCCCTCGACTATGCGCGGCCCGGCACCGGGACGCTCGACCTGGCGATCGCCCGTTACCGGACCACGGGCAAGTCGCAGGGTTCCGTCCTGCTGAACTTCGGCGGTCCCGGTGGCGCCGGGATCGCCCAGCTGGCCGCAGGCGGCAAGAGCTTCATGGATCTGACGAACGGCTACGACGTGGTGACGTTCGACCCGCGCGGCGTCGGCCGTTCCTCGCCCGTCAGCTGCGGAGAAGGGCTGTTCACGGATTCGGGCACGACCAGCCGCCCTGCCGACGAGACCGATCCGAAGGCCGCCCTCGCGCAGGTGCAGAAGCTGGCCGAGCAGTGCGCGAAGAACTCGGGTCCGGTGCTGCCGTACATAGGAACGGTCAACGCCTCCCGCGACCTGGACGTGATGCGCGCGGCCCTGGGCGACAAGAAGCTGAACTACCTCGGCTTCTCGTACGGCACGCGTCTGGGTGCGGTGTACGCGGCACAGTTCCCCAAGAAGGTGGGCCGGATGGCGCTCGACGGTGTGGACACGCTCACCGAGCCCCTGACCGAGCAGGGGCTGGCGGGCGCGCAGGGGCAGCAGACCGCGCTGGAGGGTTTCCTCATCTGGTGCGTCAAGGACGTTTCCTGCCCGTTCGGGCAGGACACGCGTTCGGCCCGGCAGAAGGTCATCCAGCTCGTGCAGTCGCTGGACCGGAACCCGGTGCCGACCGGGCTCGGTCTGCCGTTCTCCGGGCAAGACCTGGTCGCCGCGATCGGGCAGGCCCTCTTCGCCCAGCAACTGTGGCCGCTGCTGGAGCAGGCCCTGTCCCAGCTCGTGGAGCAGGGCGACCCCAGCGCGATCATTCGCTTCGCCGGTGGCGGGATGACCGTTCCCGCGGGCCGTCAAACGGCCCGCGGGCTGGTGGACCCGGACGACGTGCCCGTCGACAATCTGCCGGCGGCGCTGATGGCGATCAACTGCGCGGACGACCCGGACCGGCCGAGCGCCGACAAGCTCGCCCAGGACATCGCCCGGCTGCGCGACGCGTTCCAGGAGGCATCCCCGGTCTTCGGGCGGTACCGCCTCACTCAGGTACTGATGTGCTACGGGCGCCCCAAGGGCACCACGTTCATCCGCGAGAAGGTGAAGCACGTCCACACCGCGAAGATGCTGCTCGTCGGCACTCGTGGGGACCCGGCGACGCCGTACCGCTGGACCGTGGAGACCGCAAGCCGCCTCGGCTCATCGGCGGTGGTCCTCGACAACAGGGGCGAGGGCCACACCGGGTACCTGACCTCCCGGTGCGTTCACGGGAAGGTCGACGACTTCCTCCTGTACGGCTCCCTGCCGGCCAGTGGTAGCTCGTGCGGCCCGGACGTGTCGGGCTGAGTCGGAACTCCTCCTTCAAGTGGAGTCGCCTCGACCACCCGCAGCTCAGGCGGGGTACGACCTCGGAAGCCGATTGCCCCGAATGCCCGACAGACAAATCGGTCCTAAGGTGCTGGTATGGAGCACGCCCTCAGTCCCTCGACCCTCGCGGAACTGCGCCGGCCACGGCCCTACCCCGCGGTGTCGGTGCTGACGCCGACGCACCGCCGCGAGCCCGAAAACGCCCAGGACCCGGTGCGGCTGCGCAATGCGCTGGCCGACGCCAAGAAGCAGTTGGAGGCCGATCCGGCGGTCACCCGCGAGCGCCGCATGGACGTCGCGGACCAGCTCGACAAAGCACTCGCCGAGGTCGACCTCGCGCACGCCGAGGACGGCCTGGTCATCTTCGCGGCGCCCGGCGAGCACCAGGTGTGGTCGCTGGCCCGCACGGTGCCCGAGCGAGTGGTGCTCTCGGACACCTTCCTGACCCGCAACCTGGTGGCCGCGCAGGCCGCCGAGCGGCCGTTCTGGGTGCTCGCGGTCTCCGCCGACCGGGTGACGCTGTGGAACGGCGGCGCCGGCCGCGTCACGGAGGATCACACCGGCGGCTTCCCGCTGACCCTGAGCCGCGAGAACTTCGACGCCGAGCGGCAGGAGCAGATCGGCGACATGCCGAGCACCTTCCGCGCCGAGGGGACCCGCCGTTTCCTGCGCGAGGCCGACACCGCGCTGGGCGCGGTCCTGCGCGAGGACCCACGTCCGCTGTACGTCACCGGCGAGCCCGCGGCGCTGTCCGCGCTCGACGAGGTCGGCAGCGTCACCAAGGAGGCGGTACACGTCCAGCACGGCGGCCTCGCCCACGGCACCCCCGGGGCCGTGTGGCAGGCGATCCAGCCGGTGATCGCCGCCGAGAACCGCAAGAACGTCGACACGGTCAGCCGTGAGCTCGTGTCGGCGCGCGGCCGCAAGTCGTTCGCCGCCGGTGTCGACGAGGTCTGGCAGAACGCCTCCGACGGCCGCATCCAGCTCCTCGCAGTAGAGGAGAACTACCGCGTGACGGTCCGCGACGAGGCCGGCGACCACCTCGTGCCGGCCGAGAGCGGCGACCTCGACGCCCGCGAGGACATCGTGGACGAGATCGTCGAGCGCTGCCTGGACACGGGCGCCGAGGTCCGCTTCGTTCCGGACGGCGCCCTCGGTGACGCGCAGGGCATCGCCGGGGTACTCCGCTACTGAGAACGCCCGCGCCGACCTTCCCCGCGCGGGGTAGACCGCGCGGGGACGGTCGGTGACGCTCTGCGCGGGGGAGGGCGGCATCTGGGTGACCTGCTGGGCGTGGCGGTACTGGGTGCCGGGCACATGGGTGCAGACCACATACATCGAGTGGAGCGTCTGGTGAGCGGGTCGAGAGTGCCGGCCCTGGCGGACCTCGGGGGGCGCAGTCGAGCGGCGGGCGGGAGACCGTCCGCGTCGTCCCGCGCCCGGAGCTGTACGGCGGGCACCGGTAGTCGCACGCACACCCCTCGAACGTGCACTTGGACGACGGTGCGTCCGCCCCTGCAGTCCGTCACGCGACGTACGCGCCCTAAGACCTGACCGCCCCGGGCGCGTACGCCATTGCCCCTCACAGCCGCTCCACAGGGCCTGTGGCATATGCCAGAAGCACCACCGTATCGGGTGTTGCCAAATCCCTTACGCTGCGTCGCAGGCTGTGCAAGAGTCGTGACGGTCCTTCCTTCAGCCCTGGTCGAACCGTCCCCGCTCCGGAGTGCGTCATGCCACCCCATCTCTCCGCGGACCCCGCCGCCCAGCCACCCCAGCGCGGGACGGTCGATGCGCTCATCTCGCAGACACGGCGGCTGCGCGGCGACGTGGACGCCGTACGACGGGGGGCACCCGAGGACGGCTCCGACCCGGAGGGCCGTTGGCAGCGCGCGCTGTGCGATTTGGCGCTGCATCAACTCAACGATCTCGACGAAAACTTGGCTCAGCTTCGGGACGGCCCGCCGCCCGTGTCCCCCGGCGGCTCACTCCTCAGTCGGGTCGGCAGCGCGGAGTGGAACCTGCTGACCGACGAGGCGAGTTGGTCCGGCGAGCTGTACCAGATCCTCGGCCGCGACCCCGCCACCCCCGCACTCACCCTCGACGAACTGCCCTCCCTGGTGCACGACGAGGACCGGCCGCTGCTGACGGCGATGGTCACGGACTGTCTGATCGACGGCAGGCCCATCGACGGGGAGTTCGGGATTTTACGCCCCGACGGCGGAGCACGCACCGTGCACATGATGGGCGAGCCCGTGCTCGACGCCGATGGCAGTACCGCCTCGATGTGGGCCGTGCTGCGGGACGTCAGCGAACTGCGTCGCAGCCGACGGACCGTGCGCGAGACCCATGACTCGCTGCAACGCCACCGGCACCGCGCGCAGACCGAGCACCGTCTCGAGGTGGAGTTGCAGGAGGCCGTGCTGCCGCCGTGGCGCGGCTCCCTGCGGCTCCCGCAACAGGGCCCGGGGACACTGGACCTGGCCGCCCGCCATCTGCCGTCGTCCACGAACGCGCCGCTCGGCGGCGGCTGGTACGACGCGCTCGCGCTTCCCGACGGGGACAACCTGCTCAGCGTCGGCGACCTCACCGGACACGGGGTGACCGTGGCCTCGGGCATGGCGACCCTGATCGGCGCCCTGCGCGGTATGGCCGTGGCGGGCACCGAGCCCGGCCGGCTGATGGGCTGGCTCAACCAGTTGCTCGACGCCTCGGTCCAGCCGGCCCTGGGCAGCGCCGTCTGCTGCCGCTACCGGCCCGTGACCCGTACGCTGTGCTGGTCACAGGCAGGACACCCCGCCCCGCTGCTGTTCCGCGACGGGACAGGGCGCATGCTGGCAGTACCGGACGGCGTGCTGCTCGGGACGACCCCGTCAGCCGCCTATGGGCAGGCCGAAGAGACCCTGCAGGAAGGCGACCTGCTGCTCCTGCACACCGACGGGCTGGTCCCGCGGTGCGCCGGCACGGCGGCCGTCCAGAGGCTGCTCGACCTGGCTCCGCGCCTCGGCCGAGTTCGCACGGCCCAGGACTGTGTACGGACTGTTGTGGAAGAGTTCGGCGAGAGTGAGCGCGAGGACGAAGCCTGCGTGCTCATTGCCAGGGTGGTCTCCTGACGATCCTGGTCTCTGACATTCCTGGCCTTCTGACGGTCCTGGTCCCCTGAGGGTCGTGGTCCCTGAGTGTCAAGGTCCCCTGACGGTCAGGTGAGCACCACCCGCATTGTTGGCACAAACCACCTTTACGCTCGAGCGGTGTTACCGCCCCTGGGCTTCGACAGGCCCCTGGGAAAAGCCAGTTCGATCTGCTCACGCAGGTCCTGGATCTTCGGGTAGCTGGCGTACTGCGCGGTGAGCCGGTACATCTCCCGCAGCCGGTCCCAAGTGCGCTGGGAGGAGTTCGACCCCATCGACGCCAGGGCAAGGCGGGCGTACCGGTCGGCCTGTTCCGGATCGTCGGCGATGAAGCACGCGGACGCGAGGGAGATATGGTCGAAGATCTTCGACCGGTCCTGGCCCGCTCTCCGCAGCTCCAGCGCTTCCTTGGCGTGCCGCTGCGCGGTGAGGGCCGCGTCCGGTTCGTGTTCGGCGAGGGTGCGGTAGGCCAGGGCCTGCATCCCGTGCAGATCCGCCTTGTCGAACAGTTGCATCCAACTGGGCGGCGGGACATCGCCCTTGTCGGAGACGAACAGCTCCTCCGCCTCGCCGAGGGTGCGCCGCATGGCCTGCCCCCTGCCCATGGAGGCCTGCGCCCAGGCCTCGATGGTGTAGAGCATGGCCTTGGTGCGCGGCAACACCTCGTCGCCGGAGCCGGACTTGGCGAGCTGCATCAGGTCGAGTGCGTCGTCGGGTCGGCCGAGGTGCACCATCTGGCGGGCGGCACGGGACAGTGCCTCCCCGGCGCGCGGTCGGTCACCGCCCTCACGGGCCGCGTGGGCGGCGATGACGAAGTACTTCTGTGCCGTGGGCTCCAGGCCGATGTCGTGCGACATCCAGCCCGCGAGAACGGCGAGGTTGGCGGCGACGCCCCACAGGCGCCGCTGCAGATGGTCGGGGTGGCGGTAGGAGAGCATGCCTCCCACTTCGTTGAGCTGTCCCACGACAGCCTTGCGCTGCAGCCCGCCACCGCGGGCCGCGTCCCAGGCCCGGAACACCTCGACCGAGCGCTCCAGCTCCTCGATCTCCTGCGACCCGATGGGGGCGGCCTCGTAGCGGTCGAACCCGGCGGGGTCGGCGTGCAGGGGATCGTCGAAGCGGGGAGCGTCGGCCGCGAGGGCCGGGTCGGTGCGCAGCCAGTCTTGCATGGCGCTGCTGAGTGCGGAACCTGCGGCGAGCGCGGCGCCCGCGCCCACCAAGCCGCGTCGGTTGAGCATGAGGTCCATTCCCGTGAATTCGGTGAGGACCGCAGC
>CBFHCJ010000246.1:0-8941 GCA_965654005.1 uncultured Streptomyces sp.
GTGCGGGCCGCACGAGAGCGCAGGGTGCGGGCCGCACGAGAGCGCAGGGTGCGGGCCGCACGAGAGCGCAGGGTGCGGGTCGCACGAGAGCGCGGGGTGCGGGTCTGAGGAAAGTGCCGGGTGCGGATCGCACGAAGGCGGCGGTGTCTGTGGTTCCGCTTCCGCGCCGCACGTCAACGAGCCCCGCCCGGATCTGGTCGCCGTACGCCGCCGTGGTGCCGGAACGGATCTCGCGCCCAATGCCTGACCTGTCAGGCCTGTCCGTGGACGAGCTGCTGGCCCTTGACCGGCGGCACGTCTGGCATCCGTACGGTCCCATGCCCGGCCGGCAGGAGCCGCTCGTCGTGAAGTCGGCGAGCGGGGTGCGGCTGCGGCTCGCGGACGGCTCGGGCGAGTTGGTCGACGGCATGTCGTCCTGGTGGTCGGCGATCCACGGCTACAACCACCCGGTGCTCAACGAGGCCGCGCGGGAGCAACTGGCGCGGATGAGCCATGTGATGTTCGGCGGGCTCACGCATGAGCCCGCCGTACGGCTCGCGAAGCTCCTTGTCGATATGTCGCCCGACGGTCTCGAGCACGTCTTCCTCGCCGACTCCGGCTCGGTCTCGGTCGAGGTCGCGGTCAAGATGTGCCTGCAGTACTGGCGCTCGCTCGGCCGACCCGCCAAGCAGCGGCTGCTGACCTGGCGCGGCGGCTACCACGGCGACACCTGGCACCCGATGTCGGTGTGCGACCCCGAGGGCGGCATGCACGACCTGTGGCGGGGTGTCCTGCCCCGGCAAGTGTTCGCCGAGGCACCACCGGTCGCCTACGAGGAGTCGTACGCGGACCAGTTGCGCGAGACGATCGCACGGCACGCGGACGAACTGGCCGCGGTGATCGTGGAGCCGGTGGTGCAGGGCGCGGGCGGGATGCGGTTCCACTCCCCCGCTTATCTGCGGGTGCTGCGCGAGGCGTGCGACGCGCACGATGTGCTGCTCGTGTTCGACGAGATCGCGACGGGCTTCGGGCGTACGGGCGTGCTGTTCGCCGCGGACCACGCGGCGGTGACGCCGGACGTGATGTGTGTGGGCAAGGCGCTGACAGGCGGCTATATGACCATGGCGGCCACGCTGTGCACCGCGCGGGTGGCCGACGGGATCTCGCGGGGCGAGGTGCCGGTGCTGGCGCACGGCCCCACCTTCATGGGCAATCCGCTGGCGGCCGCCGTGGCCTGCGCCTCGATCGAGCTGCTGCTCGGCCAGAACTGGCAGTCGGAGGTGAAGCGGATCGAGACGGGCCTCGGAGACGGGCTCGCGCAGGCGGCGGCCCTGCCCGGTGTACGGGACGTACGCGTCCTCGGCGCCATCGGAGTCGTCCAGCTCGACCACGAGGTGGACATGGCGGCGGCGACACGGGCCGCCGTGCGCGAGGGCGTGTGGCTGCGGCCGTTCCGCGACCTCGTCTACACGATGCCGCCGTACGTGACCGGCGACGCGGATGTGGCACGGATCACCCGCGCGGTGTGCGCGGCGGCACGGGAGGGCTGACGTGTCGGTACTGGTGATCACGGGAACCGGCACGGAGGTCGGCAAGACGGTCACGACCGCCGCGCTGGCGGCGGTGGCCGTCGCCGCGGGGCGGTCCGTGGCCGTGCTCAAGCCCGCTCAGACGGGCGTACGACCGGGCGAGCGCGGGGACGCCGATGAGGTGGCCCGCCTCTCGGGTGCCGTGACGACGCGCGAACTCGCCCGCTATCCGGAGCCGTTGGCGCCGGCGACGGCGGCCCGGCGGGCCGGGATGCCGTCCGTGCGTCCGCACGAGGTGGCGGAGGCAGCCGCCGAACTGGCCGTCGAGCACGACCTCGTCCTCGTCGAAGGGGCGGGCGGCCTGCTCGTACGGTTCGACGACGAGGGCGGCACCCTGGCGGACGCGGCGCGGTTGCTGGACGCCCCGGTGCTGGTGGTCGCGTCGGCGGGCCTGGGCACGCTGAACACGACGGAGCTGACGGCACGTGAACTACGGTGCCGGGGGACGGACTTGGCGGGTGTCGTCATCGGCAGCTGGCCCGAGTCGGCCGACCTCGCGTCGCGGTGCAACCTGGCGGACCTTCCGGTGGTTGCCGAGGCACCGTTGCTCGGCGCGCTGCCCGCGGGAGCCGGGGCGTACGCCCCCACCGCCTTCCGGACCGGGGCACCCGGGTGGCTGGCACCCCCGCTGGGCGGGACGTGGGAGGCGAAGGCGTTCACGTCGGCGTTCGCCGCGTAGAACGCGGGGCCTCGGGCAGGGCGCGCACCCTCCCGGCGGTGGGACCGTCTTCGGTCGCGGTGGCAACGATCCGAGCGGGTACGGGACGTCATCGCCTGACGTGCCCGCACAACCGTCCCGTGGTCCCGGCCGCCCCCCCGGTCCCTGGACGGGCGTGGGCGAGGCGTGTCCGGGGGACAATTGCCCTATCGCCCGCCCTCCGCCCGCCCTCCGCCCGTCAGGAGGCCCGTCATGCCGGCTCGTGCCCCGAAGGACGTCGTCCGCCACCCCCTCTTCGCCCGCTTCTACGCCCGGTTCAGCGTGGCCGCCGAACGGACCGTGGGTCCGCACCGGGATGCCCTCCTCGCCGGTCTGTCGGGGCGGGTGATCGAGATCGGCGCGGGCAATGGTCTGAACTTCGCGCACTACCCGGGCACGGTGGCCGAGGTGGTGGCGATCGAGCCGGAGCGTGCGCTGCGGCATCTGGCGGTGACCGCCGCGCTGCGCGCCGACGTACCCGTGGACGTGGTGCCGGGCGCGGCGGAGGCACTGCCGGTGAAGAGCGATGCCTACGACGCGGCCGTCGTGTCGCTGGTGCTGTGCAGCGTGCGGGATGTTCCCCGCGCCCTGTCGGAAATACGACGCGTGCTGCGCCCCGGCGGTGAGCTGCGGTTCTTCGAGCACGGCAGGGGCGGTGGGCGGGCGATGGAGCTGACCCAGCGAACACTGGACCACACCGTGTGGCCTCGGCTGTTCGGCGGCTGTCACGTCGGCCGGGACCCAATCGCGGCGATCAGGTCCGCCGGCTTCGAACTCGGGCCCTACCGCCAGGTGTCGGTGCCGGCCAAGGGGCCCCGGACGCCCACCTCGTACTGTGTGCTGGGAGCCGCCCGGCGGCCCGAGCTCTGCGAGCTCAAGGAATAGCCATGGGCGAGAACCGGTCACGGAAAGTCACGGGCGAGAGGCGGTCCGGGGGCAAAGAAGCCGTTATATCCGGGGCACGACCCGTGGTGGAGACGCGCCTGGACTTCTGAGGGATACCGGCTGTACTCCACCTCACATTACGCTCATCCGGGACAGGTAAGACGAGGGCGTGGTGACGTCCAGGACCGAGGAGGCCGTCTTGTCCACTACTGCTGCGGAGCACGCCCCGGGTCGCGCGGAGGCGGACGGGATCGCCGCCCGCGCCCGTGGCCTGACGAAGGCGTACGGCTCGGGCGAGACGACGGTGCTCGCCCTCGACGCGGTCGACGTGGACATCGCACGTGGCCGTTTCACCGCCGTCATGGGCCCCTCGGGTTCCGGGAAGTCAACACTGATGCACTGCCTGGCGGGGCTCGACACCGTATCGGCCGGTCGGGTGTGGCTCGGCGACACCGAGATCACGGGCCTCAAGGACCGTGAGCTGACCCGGCTGCGGCGGGACCGGATCGGCTTCATGTTCCAGTCGTTCAATCTGATCCCGACGCTGAACGCGGCGGAGAACATCACGCTGCCCATGGACATCGCCGGTCAGAAACCCGACCAGAAGTGGCTGGACCAGGTGATCGACACGCTCGGACTGCGGAACCGCCTCAACCACCGGCCCTCGCAGCTGTCCGGCGGTCAGCAGCAGCGTGTCGCCTGCGCCCGGGCACTCGCCTCGCGCCCCGAACTGATCTTCGCGGACGAGCCGACCGGCAACCTCGACTCCCGGGCGGGGCTCGAGGTGCTGGGCTTTCTGCGCGAGGCGGTCGACCGTCTGGGGCAGACCGTCGTCATGGTCACCCACGATCCGGGCGCCGCGGCCCACTCCGACCTGGTGCTGTTCCTGGCGGACGGGCGGATCGTGGACGAGATGGAGCGGCCGACGGCGGAGGCGGTGCTGGAGCGCATGAAGCGCTTCGACACCATCCGGGCGGCCTTCGACGACGCGCCCGCCCGCGAGGACTGAGGCAACTGTGCTGAAGGCGACTCTGCGCAGCTTCCTCGCGCACAAGGGACGGCTGATGCTCTCGGCGCTGGCCGTCATCCTGTCCGTGGCGTTCGTCTCGGGCAGCCTGATCTTCTCGGACACGGTCACCCGGACCTTCGACCGCCTGTTCGCCTCCACGGCGGCCGATGTGACCGTGAACCCGAAGGAGGACCTCTCCTCCCAGGTTCCGTCCGGCGTGACCGCGACCCTCCCGGCCTCGCTGGCCGCCCGAGTGGCCAAGGTCGACGGCGTCGCGGCCGCCCACGTGGACGCCGCCGTCACCAACATCACGGTCGTCGATCACAAGAACGACCCCGTGGGGCCGACCACCGGCGCGCCCACCATCGCCAAGAACTGGTACGTCACCGACCGCAGCCCGGTGCGGCTCACCTCCGGACACGCTCCGCAGGGCCCCGGCGAGGCGCTCCTGGACGCGGACACCGCCCGGCACAAGCACGTGAGCGTCGGCGACACGCTGAAGGTGCTCGCACGGCCCGGCTCGTTCAACGTGCGGGTCGTCGGAATCGCCACCTTCACGACCACAAACCCGGGCGCCGCCCTGCTCTTCCTGGACACCCCGACCGCCCAGACCAAGCTTCTCGGCAGCGCCGACGCGGCCACGAGCATCTCGGTCGACGCGGCACACGGCGTCACTGATGCCCGGCTCAAGCAGCGGATCGCCGCGTCACTCGGCTCATCGGCCTACGAGCTGAAGACCGCGAGCGAGCAGGCCAAGTCCGACACCGACCGGCTCGGCACATTCCTCGACGTGATCAAATACGTGATGCTGGGCTTCGCCGGCATTGCCGTGCTCGTGGGCGTGTTCCTCATCGTCAACACATTCTCGATGCTCATCGCCCAACGCACCCGAGAACTGGGCCTGCTGCGCGCCCTTGGCGCCGACCGGCGGCAGGTGCGCCGGTCCGTGCTGACGGAGGCACTGCTGCTCGGCCTGGTCGGCTCGACGCTCGGGCTCGCCGCGGGCATCGGGCTCGCGGCCGGGCTCATCCGGCTGATGAGCGCCTTCGGCATGAACATCAGGTCCACCGAGATGGTGATCGGCTGGCCGACGCCCACCGCGGCGTACGTCGTCGGGGTCGGCGTCACGTTCGTCGCGGCGTACTTCCCGGCCCGGCGCGCGGCCGGCGTCTCCCCCATGGCGGCCCTCTCCGACACCGAGATCGCCGGTGTGGGGCGGCCGTTGAAGGTACGCGCGGTGGCGGGCGCGATCGTCGGCGCGCTAGGCGTGGCCGCGCTGGCGGGGTGCGCCCGGGCAACCAAGACCGCGCCGGCCGCCTCCCTCCTTGGTCTCGGAGTGGTCCTCACGCTCGTCGCGACCGTGATCGCGGGCCCACAGCTGGTCCGGCCGGTGATCCGGGTGCTGGGCGCCGCCTTCCCCGCGCTGTTCGGCTCGATCGGGCGGATGAGCCAGCGCAACGCCCTGCGCAACCCGCGCCGCACCGGCGCCACCGCCTCCGCCCTGATGGTCGGGCTCGCCCTGGTCGGCGGAATGTCGGTGGCGAGCGCCTCGATGTCCAAATCCTTCGACCAGCAGATCGACAAGACACTGGGCGTCGACTTTGTGGTGCAGAACCGCAACTTCCAACCCTTCCCACAGGAGATCACCGACCGGGTCCGCGCCACTGACGGCGCCGGGCTCGTCGTGCGCCAACGGTTCACGCCCGTCGCGGTGCGGCTGCCGGACGGCGAACGCGTCGAGACGACCGCGGCGGGCTACGATCCGCGGCTCGACGCCGTGGCCCACATCACCTACGCCCGGGGCGACACGGCCACCGCGCTCGCGGAAGGCGCCCTCGCCATGGACGTCAACTTCGCGAAAGACCACGACGTGCGTGTCGGCAGCACGATCCCCGTCCAGTTCCCGGCCGGACGCCACACCGACCTGAAGGTCGGCGCGCTCACCGACCAGGACGGATCGGAGGGCTTCATTCAGGGCGGGCTGTTCTTCGGGATGGCGACGCTCCAGAAGTACGTGCCGAACGGACAGGACTCCGCGCTCTACGTCAATACCGCGTCCGGTACCTCGAAGGACCGGCTGCGGTCCCGTCTGGAGAAGACCCTTGGCCAGTACCCCCAGGTCCAGGTTCGCGACCGAGCCGACTACAAGAAGCTCGTACACGACCAGATCGCCGTGCTGCTCTACCTCGTGTACGCGCTGCTCGGCCTGGCGATCGTCATCGCGGTGCTCGGGGTGGTCAACACCCTGACCCTGTCCGTCGTCGAGCGCACCCGTGAGATCGGGCTGTTGCGCGCGATCGGGCTCGCCCGGCGGCAGCTGCGCCGGATGATCCGGCTGGAATCGGTGGTGATCGCCGTGTTCGGGGCCGTCCTCGGGCTGGCGCTGGGGCTCGTGTGGGGCTTGTGCGTCCAGCAGGTGCTGGCGCTGCAGGGGATGAAGGCGCTGGCGATCCCCTGGGGCACGATCGTCGCCGTCGTGCTGGGTTCGGCGGTCGTGGGAGTGGTGGCGGCGCTGCTGCCCGCGTTGCGTGCGTCGCGCATGAATGTGCTGACGGCGATCGCACACGAGTGATGGAATCGCGCTCGGGCAGTCAAGGCGCCTGGATTTGTGGAGAGTTGACGTGGCGCCCGAATCCACCGATCCGGTTCGATGTCAACCTGCTGGATCCCGCACCGGCCGACGAGTGGCGCGCCAAGTGCCGGGCCGAGGAGTTGGGCTATCGGTGGCGGTCTCCGAGGACCGCGCGGCCGTGGCCCGGCAGCGCCTGACCGGCTGCCGGGCCTGACGCTGGAACAGGCCCTCGCACCGCCCATCAGGCTCGTACCTGTGCGGGGCAGGCACTGGGTCGTACCTGTGTGCGGGGATGCGGCCCACTGAGAAAAACACTTGGACGCCGCGGGCGCCGTCGCGGGACACTGCGATTCTTCACCCGAACACACGACAAAAACGGGGTTGGGATGGAATCGCCTGAATCGCCCAAAGTCTCGCCGGGCAGGGGCTCGGTGTTCCTCGCGCTTCGTTACTACGGACGGGAGTTGGCCCGGCTCCGGCGCCTGACGGTGCCCGCGATGCTGCTCCCGGCGCTGGGCAACATCGGCATCAGCTATGTGGCGCCGCTGGTCGTCGCGAAGCTCGTCGGCCGAATCGCCGACGACACCGGTATCGCCATCGGCTCGACGCTGCCCTACGTCCTCGGCTTCGCCGGCGTTCTCCTGCTCGCGGAGACGTTGTGGCGCATCGGCTTGCACTGTCTGAACCGGCTTGACGCCCACGGCATCGAGCAGCTGTACGTGATCGGCATGGACGAGCTGTTCGCCAAGGACGCCGCGTTCTTCCACGACAACTTCGCGGGGTCGCTGACCAAGCGGGTCCTGAGCTTCGCCTCCCGCTTCGAGGAGTTCGTCGACACGATGGCGTTCCAGGTCGTGGGCAGCTTCGTGCCGCTGTTGTTCGGATCGGTGGTGCTGTGGCGCTACGAACCGCTGCTCGTCGTCGGACTCCTGGCGATGATCGCCCTGACGGCGCTGTGTGTGGCGCCCCTCATCCGTCGCCGCCAGGCGCGGGTCGTCCAGCGCGAGGAGGCGAACGCCCGGGTGTCGGGGCACGTCGCCGACAGCCAGATGAACAATGACACGGTCCCGGCGTTCGCCGCCGAGGAACGCGAGGCCGCCGAGCACCGGTCCCGCGTCGCGGAGTCGCGGCGACTCAGCCTGCGTTCATGGGACTACGGCAACCTGCGCATCGACACGCTGGTCGCCCCGATGTCCGTGCTGACCAACGCGATGGGCCTGCTGCTGGCGGTCGCGCTCGCCGGGGGCGGGCACAGTGTGGAGGCGGTGGTCGTCGCCTTCACGTACTACTCGAACGCGACGCGGATCATGTTCGAGTTCAACCAGATCTACCGCCGCCTGGAGAGCTCGCTGACGGAGGCCGCGCAGTTCACCGAACTGCTGCTGACGCCGCCGACCGTGCTCGACCCGCCGTCGCCGCAGCCGCTGCTGTCCCGAGTCGGCGACGTCCGCTTCGAGAAGGTGACCTTCGCCCATGGGAGCGCGGGGCCGCTCTTCGAGGGCCTCGACCTGACCGTGCCCAGCGGCGCGAAGATCGGCCTTGTCGGCCGGTCCGGCGGTGGCAAGACCACGCTCACCCGGCTGCTGCTGCGGATGACGGACATCGACGCCGGACGGATCCTGATCGGGGGTCAGGACATCAGCGGGCTGCGCCAGGCCGACCTGCGCAGCTTGATCGCCTATGTGCCGCAGGACCCGGCGATGTTCCACCGCACGCTGCGGGACAACATCGCGTTCGCCCGGCCGGACGCCACGGACGCCGAGATCCGCCGCGCGGCTGAGGCGGCGCACGTCATGGAGTTCGCCGATGGGCTTGCGGACGGCTTCGACACGATGGTGGGTGAGCGCGGTGTGAAGCTGTCCGGCGGTCAGCGCCAGCGGGTCGCCCTGGCCAGGGCGATCCTGCGTGACGCGCCGATCCTGCTGCTCGACGAGGCGACCAGCGCGCTGGACTCCGAGAGCGAGATTCTCGTCCAGGAGGCGCTGTGGCGGCTCATGGAAGGGCGGACGGCGCTCGTCGTGGCGCACCGGCTGAGCACGGTCGCCGGCATGGACCAGCTCGTCGTCCTCGACCGCGGACGGATCGTCGAGCAGGGCACGCACCAGGAGCTGCTCGCCTCGGACGGTGCCTACGCGAAGCTGTGGCAGCACCAGTCGGGCGGCTTCCTCGACGACACTCCGGCGCGGGCGGGCCTGCGCTGACCGCCTCTT
>CBFHCJ010000247.1:0-8927 GCA_965654005.1 uncultured Streptomyces sp.
TTGAGGTGCTAGTGCCCTTTATCGGGCGTGGGGGTTCAAGTCCCCCCTCGGACACACAGTTGCCCCACGGTTTCCTGTTTCAGGGCAGGAGGAATCAGCACCCGCTTCCGGCTCCCGGCCAGGGGTGGGTGTTCGTGCTTTCCCTGGTCTCTCCCTTCGTCGGTGTTTCAGTGGCTTGGGTCAGCTGAGGGTGATCCTTTCTGCTCGAGGGGTGTCCGCCGTCAGGGTCCTGGCCGCGGGGTCATAAGTCAGCGAGATCTCCTGACTGCGGAGATGGGCTATCGCCTGGGCCGGTGCGGGCTGCACCCAGTCCTTGCTCACGGAAGCTCGGCCGAGAAGATCCGTGTGGCCGGTGAGGCGGAGATGCAGGGCCGGCAGATGCGGCAGGACGTGATCCTCGCGCACGTACGTGTTGGGGGTACGGCCGGGATCGGGGCGGGTGGCGCTGGTGTGGCCGTGGCGGCACCGGTACCCGGGATGCTGGTGACTCCAGTGGGATTCCATGCGCCGGCCGCAGACGCCACAGCACAGCAGCCCCGCCAGGAGATACGTGCGTCCGGGTGCTGTCTCCCGGCCCGAGCGGAGGTTTTGGACGGTGATGAAGTCGGCCTCACTGACCAACGCCGGGTGCGCGGGGCGGGCGGAGATGATCCAGTCGGTAGGGGTGTTCCAGCGCATGACATCGCGGTGACCGAGGGTGGTGTTGGCGGGGTCGACGAGGTCGTGGTCGGTGCGCTGGCGGTTCCAGACCTGTCGGCCGGTGTAGCGGGGATTGGCCAGGATGGCCCGCACCGTGGTCAGCACCCAGTGCTGCCCTTCCCGGTGCGGGTTGCGGGCCGGGTCGGCGGCTGCTGGGCAGGGAATACCGGTGTCGTTCAGGGCGCGGGTGATGCGGGCGACGCTGTGCCCGGCCAGGCGCTGCGCGAAGATCCAGGAGACGATCGGCCCACACGCGGGGTCGGTGTCCAGGCGCTGCAGGCGGACACCGCGGCGGGCGAGCGACCGGTTGGGATGCGGGCCGGCATCGACGAGGCGGTAGCCGTAGGGCGGTCGGCCGCCGAGGTAGCGGCCCTGATCGCGGGTCTGCACGGTCATCGCGGCGCGTACCCGGATCCGGGCGCGGGCGATCTCCCGCTTGGACAGGATTCCGAGCAGGATCATTAACTCCTCCTGCCCAGCGGTCTGTGGATCCACCGCGCCGCCCAGCTCAGGCACCCACACCTCGACGCCGTAGTGTTCGAAGAGCGGGGCCATGGCAGCGAACTGGTTGCCGTGGAAGGCGCGTTCGCTGGAGCCGATGACCACCGCATCGAACTCCCGGTCGGGGTCGGCCATCGCTGCCAGCAGCGCGGCGGCGTCGGGCGGGCGCGCCCAGGGGACGGTGCGGCTGCGTCCGGTGTCGAAGAACTCGGCGGCGATCCGTCCGTGTCCGGACACCAGGGCCTGCGCGCGTAACAGTTGCCAGGCCCGTGAGGTGTCCGGGTCCTGATGGTCCTCGGTCGACACCCGGCCGTAGAACGCAAACCGCAGACCACTGGCAGGGCGGCTGCCGGCGGGGGAGGAGCAGGGAGTCCAATTGCGGGCCCAATCCGTCACCAGGACCTGGCCCGTAGCGGGGGCCGAGTTCTGTCCGGCCGGGCGGCGGGGTGCTGTCATGGTCGGCGCCTCCCCTCAGCCGTCGTGCTGTGTCCTACTGGGGACCTGCCCGGACAGAGCGGGCTGGCCGCACAGAAATGCCGAAGGTTGACCCGAACGAGTGAAGATCGCTGTGTCATGCAGGGCCAAGTCCAGTGCCCTGGGCAAGGCATCAGTCGACCGTGTGATCGATGTCGTCGGCGGCCTTCAGGTCTCGCACCTGCTAACCTCCCTGTTTCGCTTCGGGTGGCTGAGCTGGTCGGGTCTCGGTGAAGCGGTGGTTTCGGTTGCTCGTGGCTAGGTGGGCATGGCGGGGACCCGACGCGCGGGTCGGGTTCTCCAGGGTTGATCCCGCTCGGAGGCCGCATCCGCTGCACCCGACTACCCGGCGGCCTCATTAACGAGTACGAGCAGGCAGCCTGACCCCGCCCGGGTAAACGCCCTGATCAACGTCCCGAACCCGGGTTTCCACGCAAGACAGGCAGCGGGCACCGTGATCAGGTTCCGGACCAGCACGGTAACGATCGACAGTGACATCCGCAGATCGTCTCAGGTACGTCGAGCCCGTTTCGCTCAGGATCAGCAACGCGCAGGACGCAGCCGCGAATCGTATTTTCGAGCGGGACACGTTACCTCATCCGCGGCGTCCTCTCCACCGTCGCCAAGCACGCCGTCAACCCCGAGGCCCTCCTCCGCAACGCCTTCACCGGCACCACCTGGCTACCACCCGCAGCTCGCGCCTGACGCCCGGCCAGCCGATGACCACCACCACGGTCACCGGGCCATCACCTCACGCCCGAAACGGGCACACCAGGTGATCACCGTGAATGGTTACTGTTCGAGGTGTCGCACTTCCTGGCGTACGTGCAGCTCCACGCCGCCGCAGGAACCGCTCAGACAGCCGTCAGCTGCCGAAGTTCGTGCTCGTCGAGCGGGAATCGGGAGGAGAGCACGGCGGACTGTACGTCTCCCCGGAGCACGGCGACGAGGAACTCGGTGCAGTTCATCGAAAAGTGCTCCCAGCGGTCGCCGCGGGCTTCGTTCACCATGACCGCCCACTCGTCGGGGCTCTGGTCTGCCCGGACGAGCCAGTAGAGGCACTCACCGTTGTCGGTGGTGGCCCAGGGGATCACTCGGCTGCGACCATCCGCCAGTTCATTCGGCTTCTTTTCGAACTCCCAGAGCCCTTCCAGTGCTTCGGTCTGCTGGTCCTCCCACTCGATGAGGTCGTAGTTGTCGTTCGGACAGCCCGGCTCGAGAAGGTACAGGTAGTCGTCCCAGTTGCTGCCCCCGTAGGTGCGGATCAGCTCCTTGTAGTCAGTGGGGAGGACGACGCCGAGCTGCCTCTCCGCCGCATCCCAGTCCGTGGTCCTGGGCTCGGACGGCGGTGTGATCACCTGCGTGAGGCGGGCGAGTGCGGCGTTCATGGATTCTCCCTCCGTGGGTCTGTATACCTTGCTCTATCACGGGCGCCGTGTTGGGCGGCCCGCAGGTCACGTTCCGCGTTTCTTGTTGGGTATGAAAGCCGAGTTCGTGGGCCCGGTATTGCCCGTGCTCTTGTGCTCGGTGAACTGGAAGCCGTTGTCGCCGTGGGCCTCGATCCTCACCCCGAGAGGAATCTTGTTCGTGCCGTCGTAGACAGGGGTCACGCTGTACTGGATGGTCTCTCCCTTCTCGACAGCAGCTCGCACCTGGTTCTCGATGTGTCGCATGACCGGCGAGTTCGCGTACGAGTGCATGGTGACGAAATTCCTGGGGTCGTAGTTCGACCCGCCGAGCTGCGCGCCGAGCAGGTGCGCGCGGTTGTACCCCTTGTCCTTCTCCCAGCCAGGCGGATCCCCGTGCGGATCGGTGGGATTGGCGCCCATCATGTCCTTGCCGAGTGTGGCATGCATGGCTCCGGGACGGCCGTTGTCGCGGCTGTAGCGGACCCGGCCGTCCCACGTGGTGTCGGCTGGTTCGTTCTTGCGACACGCCTGCGGAGCGAGCCCCAACGGGTCGATCCACGTGAGTGGATTGGCCACATAAGTGGACGGGTTGGGCGCTGGCGCCAGGCCGAGGGGGTCCAGCGTGACGTAGCGGGCGACTTCCGGGTCGTAGTGGCGGAAGTAGTTGTAGTGCAGTTGCGTCTCGGGATCGAAGTACTGGCCGGGAAAGCGCAGCGGTGTGTAGGCGGTCGCCCCGCGGTCCCAGCCGGTGATCCCCCACAGCGTGCTGCGGGCTCGCCAGGCGGTGTGGCCCTCGTCATCGACGAGTTCGGTCGGAGTTCCGACGAGGTCGCTGATGATCGCGAAGAAGCGCTGATCGACAACGTGCTGCGGGGCGTCCGCGTGGATCTTGCGCTCGGTCTGGGAGACCGGGGTCACCCCGTCGTGCTCCCAAGCGAGGCAGACCGTCTCAGGGCTGCCGGGGACGTGGGTGGTCTGCTCGACGAGGGTGGTGCCGTCCCAGGTGAAACGTGTTTCCTCGACGACAGTGGTCTGGTCGGCGGCCATGCGCTGCTTGGCGAGGCGCCTGCCGAGAGGGTCGTAGAGGTAGCGCCACAGGGTCCCGTCGGGGGTGGTGACGGAGGTGAGACGGTCCTCTGCGTCCCAGGTGTAGCGCCATGTGTCCGGCTTGCGCGACAGTCGGGTCTTTTGACGCAGGACGACTCGGCCTGAGGAGTCGTACTCGTAACGGATGTTGCCGGCGCGGGTGACGCGAGTGCCCTGGTATTCGCGATTGCCGCCTGTTTCTTGGGGGTAACCGACACCTGGCCATTTTGCGTTGGTCTGGTTACCGGCCTCGTCGTAGGCGTAGGTCTCGTTCCAGTTGTCCGCCTGTACGGAGGTGACGCGGCCAACAGCATCGAGGTCCAGGCGAAGCCGTCCCTCGCGAGCGTCGTCGATCGCTGTGACATGCCCGTCGGAACGGTAGGTGTAGGCCCGCTGCCAGATCTGCTCCCCGCCGCTTCGGTGAAGAGACTGCGTGGTAATGCGGCCGAGCTCGTCGTACGCGATACCGAGGGCAATGCGGGAGCCGAAGTGCCGGGTGATCTCCCGCCCCGCGGCATCGTAAGAGGACGCGAGGGTCTTGCCAAACGTGGAAAGCTCGCTGCGGTTGCCTGCTGCGTCGTAGCGGTAGTGGCTGACGGCGCCGGTGGGCGTGGTGCGCTGGGTTCGTCTACCGAGGGCGTCGTACTCGAAGGCGAGCGTGCGGCCGTTGACCGACTCGGCGACGACGCGGCCGGCGGCATCGCGTTGGAAGGTGACGGTGCAGTCGGTCGTGGCTGCCTGAGCGAGTTCCCCCAGCGTGTCGTAGGCGTAGGTGACGCTGCGGCCGTCGATGTCCTTACGAACCGTGCGCCCCAGGATGTCGCGCTCATAGCGGATGGTGCTGCCTGAAGGCAGAGTGCGAGCGGTGAGTTGCCCAGCGGCGTCCACAGCGTATGAGAGCGTGTGACCATCGAAGTCGGTCTCGTCGGTGAGTCGCCCCGCCGCGTCGTACTGGTAAGTCCAGTTCAGCCCCCGGGGGTTGGTGACCTTCCGCAGCTGGAGCTCTGCGTCGTACTCGAAGTCGTAGCGCACTCTGTCCGGGCCGGTGCGAGCCGATAACAGGTCGAAGTGCGTATACGCATAGAGCGAGGTGCCGCCGTTGGGGTCGGTGTGGCTGGTGCAGTTTCCTTCACCGTCGTATGCCCAGGACTCCGTACTGCCGTCGGGGTATGCGCGGCTGAGTAGCTTGCCTTCGGGGTTCCATTCCAGACGTGTGGACTGCCCGTCCGGCCCCACGATCGCGACGGGCCGGCCGAAGGAGTCCCGTTCGTAGTGCGTGAGGGCGCCCAGAGGGTCGACGAGCTCCACGGGGAGCCCGGCGCGGTCACAGCGGATCGTGACCGTCTCGCCGAGGGCGTTCGTCACCGACGCGATGCCGCCGAACTCGTCGTAGGACTGGTGTATCCCGATGCCGGCGGGATTGGTGACGGCGGTTCGGTTCCCACGCGCGTCATAGGCATACTCCAGGCGCGCTCCACCGGGTTCCACGATGCGGACCGGCTGGTGGAGGTCGTTGTAGGTGACATGGGTCCGTCGACCGTCACAGTGCTCGACCGAGACAAGGTTGTCGTGCTCGTCCCAGTCGAAGACAGTCGTACGTCCCAGGGGATCGGTGCGTGAGAGCAATCGGTCGCGGCCGTCGAACCGCTGGACCGTCATGTGCCCCAACGGGTCTGTCTCGCTTGCGACCTGACCACGCTCGTTGAGCCGGAACTCGGTGACCGCCCCCAGAGCGTTGGTCCAGCGAGTCGTCCTGTTTTTGACGTCGTACGCGAAAGTGCTGGACTGGAAGCCGTCCGGTCCAACGGTCTCCACGACACGACCAGCCGTGTCGTACGTGTAGTGGTACGTGGAGTCGTTTCGGTCGGTCCACGAGGTGATGCGGTTCTGCTCGTCGTAGGTGAAGCCCAAGGGCGATCCAGAGGAGTTGGTGACCTCGGTGAGGTTGCCCTGGCTGTCGTATCCGAACGCGACGACGGGAAGAACAGCTTCGCCGCTGTCATGGTCACGGAGAGCGAGAGAGGTAACTCGTCCCCGGTCACGGTCGCCAGTGACCTTGACGTCGTAGCCCCCGCTGTGGCTGACGGCGAGCGGTTGTCCGGTGCCGTCACGGTGAATGTCGATCTGGTTCCCGTTGCGGTCTTCTATGGCTATCAGCCACAGTTGCCAGCCCTCACAGCGCGGCTTGGCGAAGTAGCGTGTCCAGCCTGTACGCGGATCGGTCGCCGCGAACTCCATGTGCTGGGCACCCATCTCGGATATTCGGCGCAGCGGGATGCGCGGACCTTCCAGAGGCAGGATCTCAACCGCCTGCGGGTTGGGCAGCCGGTCATAGACGAGGACAGTGCCGTCCTCACGCGCCCACATCGCCTGGTTGTGGATGTCGACCTCGATGCGTTCGTCCAGGGTCGAGGCCCAGGAGCGGCCGAACCAGGTGCCGAAGGTGTAGTCCGACAGATGCGTGCGCTTGAGCACGAGCGGCAGGACGCCAGGCAGCGTGAGGTCGCTCTGTTCCAGCAGCATCTGGCCGCTGGCGACGTCGATCGGGTCTCCCTTGCACTCACGGTTCTTCGGTTCGACGCTGTGGTGGCGAGGGTCGTTGCGCGCCTTGTTCAGCAGATCTGGCTTACCGCCGGCCGAGCCGCCATTGCCACCCGGGCCTTTCGATGGGGACCCAGGCCCCTTCACGTCCCGGTCGTCCTTGCCGCCCTTGAGAATCTTCTCCAGTTCGGCGGCGTTCTTGGTGTCGTTCTCGACGTGCTTGTCGGCAACCTTCTTCAGCCGTTTACCGGTGTCGTGGTAGAGATCCTTGACGGCCTTGCCGGCGTCCTCGCCGATGGCCTTGCCGAGCTTCTGCGCCCCGTTCTCGAGGGCTTTGACGATCTGGTTGGTCACTCGAAGCTCACCCCTGCCAGCTTCGTGCGGAACGCTTCGGCGTGGGAGGCCATCGTCTCGGCGTGGCCGTTCATCAGCTCCGCGTGCGCGTGCATTTCCTCCGGATGGACAAAGAAGCCCTCCCCGACCGAGCCGGTCCCGCCGTCGACTGAGACCCCCAGTGCCGATTCGGCCGCCTGGAACACCAGGCCGGTCACTGCCCGCCCGACCACCTCCACCAGCGGGTCTACGGCTGCCTCGATGACCTGCCCGATGATGTACTGCTCCAACTGCTGCTCAAGGAAGTCCACCAGCTTCTCGGCCGCCTTCACGATCAGCGCCTCCGCGGCCTCAGCGAACCCGAGGGTGGCCACGGCCGCCGCCTGATCCGCGATGAACGACGCAGCCAGCGCGACGAGTTCGGCGATCGCCTCGGCCTTCATCCCCACGATCACGTCCGCCGCCACATCCAGCGCAGTCGCCACCACATGGCAGGCCTGGATCAGCTCACTCATATGGCTGTTCGACAGCTGCGCCCACTTCGCCAGCAGCGCCTCGTACGAAGCCCCCTGATAGGAATCACCCAGCCGTTTGATCGTGGCCGTACAGTCCTGGTGCGTGTTGTCAACGTTTTCTGCGAACCCCCTTACGTATGCGGCCAATTCACGGACCTGGTCTTCGTTGACGTTCCTTCAGTTCACCCCGATGAACTGAAGGAACGACACGACCTCACCAGGCAGCTCGATCGCTACAACGCCCCCATCACGAGACAGCACACACCTGTTCACCGAACTTAGACCCGAGCAGGCAATGAGAGAGCAATGTGTTCGTCTCGTCACCTTGACGACTTTCAGTGCCGGACAGTCGGTGGTGTGTCCAACAGCCCAGACTTCAGGGACGGTTGCCTACACCTGTGGACGGGCGACGGTGGTCCGACGCTGCGGACCTGGGGCGAAGTGGATGGGCACCTGGAACCGTCGGGTAGCACCGCCGCGTCGATCGACAGGCACGGCGTAGTGGCACGTACGCAGTGGACTGCACTGCAGCGGCCGGCGAGCGGAGTGCGGGAGAGCCGCGTCGCTTGTAGTGGCTGATGCGGGCCTGGTGCTGGCGTCGTCGGCGCCAGGTTGACCAGGTGCCGAGCCGGAAGATCAAGTCGCGGATTTCTTCCGGCAGGAGCGGGCGTCCCGGGGACGGCGGTTGCGTCCACTTCTGCTTCACCAGACGCTGGTGCCAGGCCAGCAGGGTGCGCGGTGAGACGATCCGGTGCCCGCGCAGGGCTCGGGGGAGTAGTCGTGCCAGGGCGGCGAGCAGTACGCGGTCCGGCCAGCCGGGCTTGGGCGCGGTAACCTGCCGGCGCAGAACCGCGAGTTCGTGCCGCAGGATCAGTATCTCGGCGTTCTTGGCCGCAGAGGATCGGGACAGCAGGACCAGCCACGCGAAGATCCGCATGTGATCAGGTAGACAAGTCGTACGAGCACGAGGACTGATCATGCCGGACACATGGTGGGCTGCGTGCATTCCCCGAGGTCAGGACCGGTGAACCTATTCTGGAACGCTACGCGCAAGGAACCTCGTCATGGCCTCCAGGATGTCGGCGCCACTGCCGATACCTGATCAGGGACCGCGACAGCAAGTTCACGCGCGCGTTCGATGCCGTTTTCGAGGCTGAGGGGATCGAGGTCGTCACCACCGGCATCCGCGTGCCCCGCATGAACTCGATCACGGAGCGCTGGGTGCAGACCTGCCGCCACGAGCTCCTCGACCGCACCTTGATCTGGAACCAGGCCCACCTGCTCCACGGGCTCGACGAGTTCGAGTCCTTCCACAATCAGCATCGGCCTCATCGCACCCTGCACAGCGCAGCTCCCCTGCGGCCGCTCC
>CBFHCJ010000248.1:0-8874 GCA_965654005.1 uncultured Streptomyces sp.
CCCTCGCCGACGCGGCCTGACCCAACCCGGCGAACCTATGCGGTCACAGCACTAGAGTCGGGGTGTGAGTGCCGGACTCTAACGGCTGGTGGTCAGCAGCACGGGCCGTCGCCGCAGCACGTGGGTTCGTTGCAGTCGGCCTTGGTCCCCCATAGGGACTCGTCAACCTTGTAGCCGTGGGCACGGATCTTGGCCACCACGTCCACCATCGTGGCCTTGTCCCGGTAGCGGCTCTTCGGGGCGTGGTGGATGAACCGGCCGTACCGCTCGGTGCAGAAGACGGCGTACTCCTCGGTGTGGAGCATGAACGTGTGCCAGCCAGGGTCAACGAGCTGGGAGGGCGACATGCCCTCACCGGTCTGGCCCATCACGTCCAGGAACGCCAGGGCCTCGTTCACGATCCGTTCGGCCGTGGACCGCTCGTGCCGGTACTCCTCGGCGCAGAAGTCCGCCAGGCGCTGGAACAGCTCGGGTGACACGAGGTCCCTGCCCTGTCGCAGAGCGACCGGCCTTTCAGGTGCCACAGTCATTCGGAAGTCCTCTCTTCCATTTGAACTGATGTGCACTTGCCGACGCACCCCCGGCCCGACCTGATGTCTAAGGCCAGGAGGGGGGCCTAAAACCCCGTGTCCGGGCTCAACGACGACAACCGATGTGGCCGTCGACTTGTTGCGAAACGGCTGCCTTTGAACACGGAACACGGGAATCTGTCGGACACTCGCTTGCCTCTGCGTAGAGGATCGCCCCACCCCGAGGCACCGACAGAAACTTGGACCCATCCCGGCCCGACGGGGGGCGGCGCCGGGATGGGAGTCACATGGCGGGACGTGTGTCCCACTGCCGGTTGTGGAAGCTGATGTAGTCCCGGACGGCCTCGCAGCACGGCTCACAGAAGTAGGCCGGCGCGGTCTGTCCGCCGTGCTCCACCGGACCTATCCACACGACCATCGTGGCGTTCCGGCACATCAGGCACCAACCTGGGACTAACGGCCGGCGCATCTGTGTTCCCTCGCCCTCGTGCATCTGGAGCACTTGCAGGGTGGCCACGCGCTCGTCGTGTTGGGGAGTTGGAGAGGCGCGACCACGTATTCCGGCCTTACCTCCTGGCGGTTCCCATCCTTGTCCACCCGGTACACCGCGAGCGTCATCATGTCCGCTCCTCGATCCATGTCGTGAGGCGACCAACCAGCTTGGCCGAGGCCGAGCCAAGGTCAACCGTGCCTTCACCTCGGTAGGGGAAGGAGCCTTGTAGGCGCGGAAGTGGTAGGCCGACTCTTCTGGAGCACGCTGCCCAGTCGCTCAGCGGCAGCGCGACCCTCCTCAAGGCCCTTCTCTGCATTGTCCGAGTAGGACAATCCCACAGCACTTCCTCCCTGCTGACGCTTCCTCGCTGTCGGTTACCAGTCAACTGCGGCTACGGCAGCCGGTACAGGTGAAACGGGGGGAGCGCCCTCGCGTGACACCGGTGATTTTTACCTTCGCTCGTGCCTCTGCCGTCGCTCAGAGCTACGGTGGGGGCATGCCACAGGCGAACCGGAAGCTCGCAGCCCGGATGAAAGAACTCCGCCTCAAGCAGGTGGAATTAGCATGTTTGGTCAACACCGAGATCGGCATTCTGACGGGGAAGCCGGGTAACGTCACCGATGCGGATGTGCGCCGATGGCTACGCGGTGAGACCAAGTGGCCGCAGGACCGCATCAGGATCTGTCTGGAGAAGGTGCTCTCCGCCAACGCCGTGGATCTAGGGTTCGAGCCGCGCAAGAAGCGCACTGCACCCCCGGAGGAGGGTCCCATGCGTCGTCGCACGCTCCTCAACGCTGCGAGCGGGTCAGTCTTGGCCGTTGGGACACCATGCGCTGGCACTCACGGACGACTCGGCATCAGCGATGTTCGGCGCTTCCATCAGGACTACGTGGCCATCCTTCGGTATGACGACGCAGGGCGGGGCTCAAAGACGGTAGAGAACCTCGCGGTGGAATTGGCTTCTCGAATCCAATCCGCTCTGGCGCAGTCCACTGCCTCAACCCGCGTACAGGACATGCTTCATCGGCTTGCCGCGGAGGTCATCAGCTCCGCTGCCTTCGCTTCGCTCGACGCCATGGCACCGCAGCGGGCGCGTGTACATCTCGACAGGGCCCTAACCTTCGCTGGTCTATCTCGGGACAGTGAGGCGGTGTTTCATGTCTGGAACCACATGTTCCTGGCGTCCAGTATGGGGGAGAACCATCCTGAGGCCGTGGCAGGTGCAGAGGTGATGAAGCACTCGTCAATCGCACGGCGAGATCCGCTGTACGCCTCGCTCGGGCACCTACGCAATGCCAACGGACTAGCCCGTCTGCCAGCGCGGCGGTCCGACGCTCTACGTGCTCTCAACGATGCCGAACGCGCCTTTGTACGGGCCACTGACCAACAGCGCCCCGAGTGGATCACTTTCTACGACCGCAGCGAGTTTGACGCCCTGGCCTCGTTTGTGTGGACCGCACTAGGAGATCACGGAAGGGCTGAATACTACTTGCACCGCACTCTTGCGACCCTGGCGGATGGCATGGTCCGTAACCGAGCCTTGTATACCGCGCACTTGGCCCTCGCTCAGGCCAGGCAAGGCGATTTGGAACTAGCCAGCGTGACAGGCCGACAGGCGTACGTGATGCTTCCTTCGGTGTCTGTGTCACGGCGCACGACCAACACTCTGGCTGCCACACGGAGGGTGCTCGTAGCCTCGGGTACGAGCACCCCTGAAGTTGTCGAGTGGATTGAGGAGTCTGCCGAATGGATCTGAAGCGTTACACGCACGCAGACGCACGGGACGTGCGTTCTCTGCTGCTGGACATCCACGACGAGGCATATGCCGAAACCACGGACCAATTTCACTCGCGTGAGTGCTTTTCCTATTACGTCGACCTCTGGTCTTCACGAGAAGACTGGCGATGTATCTCAGGCTGGGAGGAAGGCGGCCCGGTTGGCTATGCATACGGCTCTATGTTCAAGCCGGGCGGCTGGTGGAAGGGACACCGGCGTCCGTCTGATCTTAGGGGCTCCGTCTTTGCTTTGTCTGAACTCATGGTCGTTCCGAAATGGCGCGGTACTGGACGTGCGAAGGAAATTCACGACGCGCTACTCAAAGAGGTGACAGTCGACATGGTTTCACTCACGGTGGAAACAGGGCGTCCCAGTGTTCAGGCTCTTTATGAGCGTTGGAATTACAGTAAGGTAGGCGAGGCAAAGCCCTCGGATGACTCTCCAGTGTATTCAGTCATGATTCGGACGCTCTGAAGCAGCCTAAGTGCCGGCCCCTTTTGTTGGGCAGGAGTCGGACCAAGTTGCGAGGGCGGTTGGAGGGTATACCCAACCGCCTACATAATAGACGTAGGTGTCGATCCTCCCGCCTTGGGACTCAAACCCCTGCTCACGCGGTGAGGGGCTTATTTATTTCCTTCCGAGCCGGGATGTGTGGGGGAGTAGGTGGGTTCGAGGCCCCTCCAGGTGCCAGACCGGCGCCATCCGGCGCCGGTCTTCAGAGGTAAGCAGGCAACTCCTCTTCGTCGATGAATTTCGTTGTATACAACCACCCGTGGCAGCAGTCCAAGACGACGCGGGCAGCCGTCCGCTGCAGGACGCGGGACGCAGGTGAGCAGGTACCACGCATGACCCGCTCAGCCCGCCAGCCCCAGCTCCCGGGCGATCAGCATCCGCTGCACCTCGCTCGTGCCCTCCCCGATCTCCAGGATCTTGGAGTCGCGCCACATGCGGGCCACCGGGTACTCGTTCATGAAGCCGTAGCCTCCGTGGATCTGGGTGGCTTCGCGGGCGTTGTCGACGGCCACCGTGGACGAGTAGAGCTTCGCCAGGGCCGCCTCCTTCTTGAAGGGTTCGCCCGAGATCAGGCGGGAGGCCGCGTCACGCCAGGCCAGGCGGGACGTGTGGGCCTTCATCTCCATGTCGGCGATCTTGAACTGGATCGCCTGGTTGGCGCCGATCGGGCGGCCGAAGGCCTGGCGTTCCTTCGCGTACTTCACCGACTCGTCCACGCAGCCCTGTGCCAGGCCCGTCGCCAGGGCCGAGATAGCGATGCGGCCCTCGTCCAGGATGCGGAGGAACTGGGCGTAGCCCCGGCCCTCCTCGCCCAGCAGGTTCGCCGCCGGGACCCGGAGGTCCGCGAAGGACAGCTCGCGGGTGTCCGATGCGTTCCAGCCGACCTTCGAGTACGGGGCCGCCACCGTGAAGCCGGGTGTGCCGGACGGGACGATGATCGAGGAGATCTGCGGGCGGCCGTCCTCGGTGCGGCCCGTGACCGCCGTGACCGTCACCAGGCCCGTTATGTCCGTGCCCGAGTTGGTGATGAAGCACTTCGTGCCGTTGATCACCCATTCGTTCGTCGACGGGTCGAGGCGGGCCGTCGTGCGGGTACCGCCCGCGTCCGAGCCGGCGTCCGGTTCCGTCAGACCGAAGGCGCCCAGGATCTCTCCCGAGCACAGGCGCGGCAGCCACTCCCGCTTCTGCGTCTCCGTGCCGAAGCGGTAGATCGGCATCGCGCCGAGCGAGACGCCCGCCTCCAAGGTGATGGCGACCGACGAGTCCACTCGGGCCAGTTCCTCCAGCGCGATCCCCAGCGCCAGCAAGTCGCCGCCCATACCGCCGTACTCCTCCGGGAACGGCAGCCCGAACAGGCCCATACGGCCCATCTCACGGACGATCCCGTACGGGAACTCATGGCGCTCGTAGAAGTCGCCGATCTTGGGCGCGACGACGTCGTGAGCGAACTCCTCGACCGTGCGGCGGAGTTCCTCCAGCTCGGGGGAGAGGTGGTGGTCCATGGGGGTCACTCCTTGTGGGAGAGGGCTCGGACGGTACGGGACGGGCTGGGCCGGTCCAGGTGCGCGGCCATCCACACGCTCGTGGCGGTGAGCCGGCCGAGGTCGACCCCGGTGTCGATACCGAGGCCCTGAAGCATCCACACGAGGTCTTCGGTGGCGAGGTTTCCGGTGGCGGACTTGGCGTACGGGCAGCCGCCGAGGCCGCCCGCGGAGGCGTCGACCGTCGTCACGCCGTGCTGGATGGCGGCCAGGGTGTTGGCGAGCGCCTGGCCGTAGGTGTCGTGGAAGTGCACGCCGATCGCGCTCGTCGGTACGCCCGCCTCGTTCAGCTGGGAGAGGAGGGTCTGGACGTGGGCCGGTGTCGCCACTCCGATCGTGTCGCCCAGGCTCAGCTCGTCGCAGCCCATGTCCATGAGCGCCTTGCTGACCCGGACGACCTGGTGGACGGGGACCGGGCCCTCCCAGGGGTCGCCGAAGCACATGGAGATATAACCGCGGACGTGTGCCGTGTCGGCCTTCGACCGGGCGACCACCGGCTCGAACATCCGCAGCGCCTCGTCCACCGTGCGGTTGAGGTTGGCCTTGGCGAAGGACTCGGTGGCGCTGGCGAAGACGGCGATCCGGCGGGCGCCCAGCGCGAGGGCGCGGTCCAGGCCGCGTTCGTTCGGGACCAGGACCGGCAGCTCCACCGGCAGTTCGCTGATCAGCGGGAACAGCTGTTCCGCGTCGGCGAGTTGGGGTACCCACTTGGGGTGGACGAAGCTGGTGGCCTCGATCGTCGTCAGGCCCGCGTCCGCGAGCCGGCGGATGAAGTCCGCCTTCACCTCCGTCGGTACCGTGCGCTTCTCGTTCTGCAGACCGTCGCGCGCGCCGACCTCGTGGATCCTGACCCGTGCGGGCAGGTCCTGGGCCGGTACGACCATGGGCAGTCCCTGAGCGGTCATCGCTCCGCCTTCCCGTCCTCGCGGTCGTTCTCGCGGTCGTCTTCGCGGTAGCCCTCGCGGTCGTCCACGCAGTCGTCCTCGTGCGGTGCGATCACGGCCAGCACCTGGTCCATGGCGACCGTCGTGCCGGGGGTGACGTCCAGCTCGGCCACGGTCCCGGCGTGCGGGGTGGAGATGACGTGCTCCATCTTCATCGCCTCCACCACCAGCAGGCTCTGCCCGGCGGTCACCTCGTCACCGACGGCCACCTTCACGACGGTCACGGTGCCGGGCATGGGCGCGGTCAGCGATTCGGTGCCGGAGTGCGCCGCCCTGGTGAGTGACGCGGCGAGCGGGTCGTGGTCCCGCACGTGCCAGGCGTCTCCGTCGCGCCCCAGCCAGTCGCCGGCGCGGTGGAACGTGTGGCGTACGCCGTCCAGGACCACGGACACCTCGTCCTCGGTGACCGTGTGGGTGCCCCGGGGGACGTACTCCACCGGGTCGTACACCCTCAAGGGGAAGGCGATCGGCTTGGGCTCGCCCCCGAGGCGCCAGCCGCTCGGCACGGAGAACGGGTTAGTCCAGCCCTCGCCGCGCGGTCGCAGCGCGTCGAGTCGTACGGCCGCGGCGGCCTCGTAGACCTCTTCCGGGACCTCGGCCGAGACGAGCCCGTCCACCTCCCGCTCCACCAGCCCGGTGTCCAACTCGCCCGCCACGACCGCCGGATGGGCCAGCAGGCGGCGCAGGAAGCCGGCGTTGGTCTGTACGCCGAGGGTGACGGTCGCCGCGAGGGCCGCTCTCAGCTTCCGCAGCGCAGTGGCCCTGTCCGGACCGTACGCGATGACCTTCGACAGCATCGGGTCGTACAGGCTGCCGACCTCGGTGCCTTCGGACAGGCCCGAGTCGGTGCGCACTCCCCCAAGCTCTCGACTTCGCTCGAGCAGGGGGGACCCCCATTCGCCCCGCGGCTCGTGCAGCGACAGCACCGTGCCGCCGGAGGGCAGGAAGCCGCGGGCGGGGTCCTCGGCGCAGATGCGGGCCTCGATGGCGTGTCCGGTGAGGGTGATGTCCTTCTGCCCGAAGGACAGGGGTTCGCCCGCCGCCACCCGCAGTTGCCACTCCACCAGGTCGAGGGCGCCCGCGGCGCCCGCCGCACCAATGGATACAGCCAGTTCGGTCACCGCGTGTTCCACCTGGAGGCGGGTGTTCATCTCCATGAAGCAGTAAGAGGAGGGGTCCCCGCCCGGGACGATGAACTCCACCGTGCCCGCGCCCCGGTAACCGCACGAGCGGGCCGCCTGGAGCGCCGCCTCGCCCATCGCCGCGCGCGTGGCCTCGTCGAGGAGCACGCTCGGCGCCTCCTCGATGATCTTCTGGTGGCGGCGCTGGAGGGAGCACTCGCGCTCGCCCAGGTGCACCGCGCTCCCATGGGCGTCCGCCAGGACCTGGATCTCGATATGGCGGGGGCGGTCGATCCAGCGCTCGACGAGGAGGGTGTCGTCACCGAAGGAGGCGAGGGCCTCGCGCCGGGCGGCGGCGATCTCGTCCCCCAGCACCGAAACGTCCCGTACCAGCCGCATGCCCTTGCCGCCGCCGCCCGCGCTCGGCTTCAGCAGCACCGGCACACCGATCTCGCGGGCCGCCTCGGCCAGCTCCGCGTCCGTCAGCCCGCTGCCGTTCGAGCCCGGCACGACCGGAACCCCGGCCGCCTTCACCGTCTCCTTGGCGCGGATCTTGTCGCCCATCAGGGAGATCGCCTCCGCGGGCGGCCCGATGAACACCAGACCCGCCTCCGCGCACGCCCGCGCGAACCCGGCGTTCTCCGCGAGGAAGCCATACCCCGGGTGGACCGCCTGGGCGCCGGTCCGTGTCGCCGCCTCCAGGAGCCGCTCCACCGACAGATAGCTCTCGGCCGCCGGCGCCGGTCCGATCCGTACCGCCGTATCGGCCGCACGGACATGCCGGGCGTCGGCATCGGCGTCGGAGAAGACGGCCACCGAGCGCACGCCCATCAACCGGAGCGTACGGATGACACGTACGGCGATCTCGCCCCGGTTGGCGACAAGGACTGTCTCGAACATCGCCACCTCAGCACACCGACCACGGGTAGTGTCGCCCCGTGCGTTGCGAGAACCAAGCGCGCATCTGAACTCCGCATCGTGTCCGTAGCTTGTTGTGCCGGCGCGGGCTGGTCTCAACCCGGCTGGTGCCGATCGTGTGGGACTCGGTCGTTCGCTGAGCGGCCGAGCAGCGTGAGCCAGGAATCCCCATCCCCACAGGGGGCGGGGAGGAGTCAAATCCGGAAGACGCCGAAGGCCCCCCTCTCGCCGAGCGGGGCGTTGGCACAGACCGTCAGAGCCAGGCCCAGCACCTGCCGGGTCTCCAGCGGGTCGATCACACCGTCGTCCCAGAGGCGGGCCGTCGCGTAGTAGGCGTTGCCCTGGTGCTCGTACTGCGCGCGGATCGGGGCCTTGAAGGCCTCCTCGTCCTCCAGCGGCCAGGACTCCCCGCGCGCCTCCATCTGGTCGCGCTTGACGGTCGCGAGGACCGACGCGGCCTGCTCGCCGCCCATCACCGAGATCTTGGCGTTCGGCCACATCCACAGGAAGCGCGGGGAATACGCCCGGCCGCACATCGAGTAGTTGCCCGCGCCGAACGAGCCGCCGATCACGACCGTGAGCTTCGGCACGCGTGTGCAGGCCACCGCCGTGACCATCTTGGCGCCGTGCTTGGCGATGCCGCCCGCCTCGTAGTCCCGCCCGACCATGAAACCGGAGATGTTCTGCAGGAACACCAGCGGGATGCCGCGCTGGTCGCACAGCTCGATGAAGTGCGCTCCCTTGAGCGCGGACTCGCTGAACAGCACGCCGTTGTTGGCGACGATCCCGACGGGGTGCCCGTGCAGCCGGGCGAACCCGGTGACGAGCGTGGTGCCGTACTCGCGCTTGAACTCGTGCAGCTCGCTGCCGTCCACGAGCCGCGCGACGACCTCGCGCACGTCGTACGGCGTCTGCAGGTCGGTCGGGACGACCCCGTAGAGCTGGGCCTCGTCGACCTTGGGCGGCCGGCTCTCGTGCACCTCCCACGCGGTCGTCGACGGGACGGGCAGCGTCGCGACGATGTCCCGGACGATCTGC
>CBFHCJ010000249.1:0-8860 GCA_965654005.1 uncultured Streptomyces sp.
TACGTACAACCTTGGTCGGGCGAGGATGCCGCGCCCCCCGCGGTGCAGGGCGGGGAGACGGCCCGTCCCGAAGGGGATTGGGCCGCCCGCCCCGAGTGAGCCACATGGCCGTTACGGCGCCGGGTTCACCACCATCGCGGACCCGCCGCCGCGCCGTACCTTCTCGGCGGCGGCCAGCCATTTGCCGCCCGGCAGCCGCTGCACACCGGTGGCCGCGCCGATCTCCGGGTTCAGCGTGAAGGAGTGCCCGATCGCCTCGAGTCGGGTGCGCAGATCGCTGTTGTAGAGGCCGGGTTCGAGTTCCGTCTGTGCCGCGTTGCGCTGGCTGGCGCGCGGCGCGGCGATCGCGTCGACGAGCGGCAGATGCCGGTCGAGGAACTCGGTCAGGGTCTGCAGCACGGTGGTGATGATGGTCGCGCCGCCGGGCGAACCCAGCGCCACCACCGGCCTGCCCTGCTTGTCGAGCACGATCGTCGGCGAGATCGAGGAGCGCGGACGCTTGCCCGGGCCGGGCAGGTTCGGGTCGTGGACGGCCGGGCCCGCGGGTGTGAAGGAGAAGTCCGTGAGCTCGTTGTTGAGGAGGAAGCCGCGGCCGGGGACGGTGATGCCGCTGCCGCCGGTCTGCTCGATGGTGAGGGTGTAGGAGACGACGTTGCCCCACTTGTCGGCGACCGTGAGATGCGTGGTGTTCTGGCCCTCGTACGTCGTCGGGGCCGCCGTGCCGCCGGTGGAGCAGGCCGCCGGGTTGCGCGGGTCACCGGGCGCGAGCGGGCTGGTGAGCACCGCGTCGTCCTTGATCAGGCAGGCGCGCGAGTCGGCGTACTTCTGCGACAGCAGTTCCGTCGTCGGTACGTCCTCGAAGGCGGGGTCACCGACCCAGCGCCCGCGGTCCGCGAACGCGATCCGGCTGGCCTCGATGAAGTGGTGCAGGTACTGGACCTCGCTCGCCTTCGAAAGGTCCGTCTTCTCCAGGATGTTGAGGGCCTCGCCGACCGTGGTGCCGCCGGAGGAGGAAGGCGCGATCGAGTAGACGTCGAGGCCGCGGTACGAGGTCCTGGTGGGCGCCTGGAGCTTGGCTCGGTAGGCCGCCAGGTCCTCGGCGGAGAGCCGGCCGGGGCGGGCTCTCCAGCCGGAACCCGGGTCCACCGGCGGCTTGTCGACGGTCGCGAGGATGTCCTTGCCGAGGTCGCCGCGGTAGATCGCGTCGACGCCCTTCTTCCCCAGTTCCTCGTAGGTGCGGGCGAGGTCGGGGTTCTTGAAGGTCGAGCCGACGACCGGGAGCCGGTCGTTCGGCAGGAACAGCTTGGCGGTGTCCGGGAAGTAGCGGAAGCGGGTCTCGTTGGAGGCGGTCTGCGAGCGGAAGGTGTCGTCGACGGTGAAGCCGTCGCGAGCGATCCGCTCGGCCGGCTTCAGGACCGTGCCGAGCCGTTCGCTGCCCCACTCGTCGAGCGCCTTCTGCCAGGTGGCGGGCGTGCCCGGGGTGCCGACGCTCAGCCCGCTGCTGACGGCGTCGGCGAAGGCGAGCGCCTTGCCGTTCTCCACGAAGAGACCCGAGTCCGCGGTCAGCGGGGCCGTCTCGCGGCCGTCGATCGTGTGCACCGTACGGGACTTGGCGTCGTAGTAGACGAAGTAGCCGCCTCCGCCGATGCCGGAGGAGTAGGGCTCGGTGACGCCGAGCGCGGCGGCGGTGGCGACTGCCGCGTCCACGGCGTTGCCGCCCTTCTTGAGCACCTCGATACCGGCGGCGGAGGCGTCCGCGTCGACGCTCGCCACGGCACCGCCGTAGCCGACGGCGACCGGGACCTTCTGGACGGCCGTGCTCCCCTCGGCGGGTGGGGCCGTCGCCCCCACCGATACCACGGCGGCCGAGACCGCCAGAACCGTCAGTTTCCGCGCGACAAAGCGACGCATCCGTACCTCCAGTTCAGGACCGTCCGCGCAGCGTAGCCAGTTCGTCAGGGGCCCGACAGTCCCGATCCGGCTCCTGTCACGCGATGGCCACACCTCGAACACCGGCACGTACCGGCCGCGTTGACCGCTACCATGCGCGCCCATGAACGACGACGTGCGCAATATCGTCCTGGGCGTGGTGACGACGGGCATCAGTGCCGCGCTGGGCTGGATCGCCCGTACGTACCTGTGGAAGCGCAAACTCCGGCGGAAACAGGCGTTCTTCGGGATGCCCGACAACTCCGAGGCGCTGATGGTGGTCAACCGCGACGCGGGCGGACCCGAGTTGACGGTGAAGCGGCACGACGTGTTTGCGCTGCTGGAACTCTCGGCCCTCATCAAGGACTGCGGCGCGGGCGCCCAGGTGGTCGCCCACGACGCGGCCCAGCAGGGCTTCGGCGAGCGCACGGAGTTCTGTGTCGGCGGCCCCGGGTCGAACCGCCGGATGGCAGCCCACCTCCATTCCCTGCTGCCGGGCATCGAGGTGAACACCGACGCCGAACCGGGCCCGGACCGTGCGGCGTTCCGGATCGGCGGCGAGCGGTACCGGCTGGAGTCCGGCATGACCGAGTATGTGATCCTCGCCCGGCTCACGGCGCATCTGGGGCAGGGCGCGAGACCCGTCTTCCTCTTCTGCGGCCAGCGCGCGATCACCAACCAGGCGGCGACGCGCTACCTCGCGCGCAACCACGAGCGCCTGGCGCGCAAGTACGGCGCGGGCTCCTTCGTCCTGCTGCTGAAAGTCGTCAACTCGCAGAGCTACGGGCCGGACGTGGTCGAGCTGGTGGGAGACGTCACCCGGGCCGCACAGGCTCCCCTCCCGGCAGCGGCTCCACGCAACTCACACCGCGCCTCCTAGAACGTGTTTCGAAAGTAGCGGGCCAGACGGGATTTTCGAAACACGCCCTGGTGCCGCACCAGGTTTCTGCACGCCGTCCCCGCCGGGCACCGGCCGGCGCTGGTCGTCGACACCGTCGACCGGCTCTGCGTCGAGCACAACCCGTCCGGCGCGCAGCTGACCTTCTCCTCACCGGCGGACGACCCGTCCTACGTGTCCGTTCCGCTGCGCGAGCAGTGATCTCCGGCTGCCGCCGGCCGGGCCTGGCCCTGTGAGCTGCTGCTGCCCTTCCCCTACGGTTCCGGGGCCGTGGGGGGTCCCCCACCACCCGGCAGCAGCGTCCCTGGTTCGGCCCCGGCGACCTCCACGGCTTCGGTCTTGGGACTTCGCCGCTCCCACCGGGACGCCTGGTGAGCGAACCAGGAGAGCAGCATGCACATCCCGATGTAGATCGGCGAGATCACCATCACCACGGGGATGAACGGCAAATCGTAGTCGAGGTTCGACGCGATGAGCTTCCCGGCGTGGAGGAACTCCTCATAGGTGATCAGAAAGCCGAGGGAGGTGTCCTTCAGGGCCACCACGAGCTGACTGATGATGGCGGGCAGCATGGCCCTGACGGCCTGCGGCACGAGGACGTACGACATGACCTGCGTCTTGCGCATGCCGAGCGCGTAGGCGGCCTCCCTCTGGCCCCGGTCCACGGAGTTGACCCCCGAGCGGAACACCTCGGCGAGCACCGAGCCGTTGTAGAGGGTCAGGCCCGCGACCAGCGCGGGCAGCGGCTGCACCCTGAGCGCCACGAAGATGAAGAAGATCATCACCAGCAGGGGCATGGCACGGAAGAACTCGACGACGAGCGTGCACAGCCAGCGGACCGGGGCGTGTTCGGAGAGCCGTCCGGTGGCCAGGATCCCGCCCAGGGCCAGCGAGAACACGGCGGCCGTCGCGAAGGCCTTGAGCGTGTTGCCGAGGCCCCGCAGCAGCAGTTCCTGGATTCCCTTGTACGCGAAGGGCATCCACTTCGTGTGAGTGAACTGACCGGTGTCGAACAGCAGATACAGGATCCAGCCGGACAGAACGGCCAGCACGGCGGTCGCCAGCGCCCCGTACACGCGGTGCCGTTGCCGGGCTCTGGGTCCCGGGACGTCGTAGAGGGCCGTGGCCTCGGCGGTTTCGACGGTCATCGGACGACTCCCCAGTTACGCTCCAGGAGGTTGAAGACCACGCTGATGGCGCCGGTGACGATCAGATAGCCGACGGCGATCCAGAAGAACGTCCAGAGGATGTTGTAGCCCAGCTCGCTCAGCGTCCGGTATGTGCCGAGCAGCTCGGTGACGCTGAACGCGCCCGCGATCGCCGAGTTCTTGGCGAGCGCGATCAGGATCGAGCCGACCGGCGGAATGACCGAGCGGAAGGCCTGCGGCAGCACGACGGCCGACAGGGTCTGCCCGAAGGTCATCCCGAGACTACGGGCCGCCTCGCCCTGCCCCCTGGGCACGGTGTTGATGCCGGAGCGCAGTGCCTCGCAGATGAACGCCGAGGTGTAGCAGCCGAGCGCCAGCACGGCGAACACCTTGAAGGGCAGCACCAGCCCGAAGCGCGGCAGCCCGAGCAGCACCGCGAAGAACAGCAGGGTGAGCGGGGTGTTGCGCAGGACCGTCACCCACGCGGTGCCGAAGGCCCTGAGGGACCTGACCGGCGCGACCCGGAACGAGGCCATGAGGAAACCGAGGACGAGGGCCAGTAGCGAGGAGTAGACGGTGAGTTCGACGGTGCCGAGAAAGCCCTCGGCGAAGGTGGAGAAGTTGTCTGTCAGTACGTTCACGGGGTGTCTCGCTCAGCTCGCGGGGTAGCGGTCGATCGGGGGCGGGGTGGGGGCGGGCACGCCGGACAGGCCGAGCGTCGCCTCGTACGCCTTCTTCCAGTCGCCGTTCTTCTCCCGTGCCTCCAGTGCGTCGTCGAGGGCGAATCTGAGGGCGTTGTCGCCGTGCGGGACGCCGATGCCGTACGGCTCCTTCGAGAACGGCCTGCCGACGACCTTGAGTTCACCCGGAGCCTTGGCCGCGTAGCCGATGAGGATGGCGTCGTCGGTGGTGACGGCGTCGACCTGGTAGGTGAGCAGGTTGTCCACACAGACCGAGTAGGTGTCGTAGGCGACCAGGACCGCCCTCGGGTAGTCCTTCTTCATGCGCTGGTACGGCGTCGAACCGGCCGCCGAGCAGACGCGTTTGCCGTCGAGGTCCTGCGGTCCGTCGATGCCGTGCTCGTTCCTGCGGACCAGCAGGGACTGGCCGGCCATGTAGTACGGTCCGGCGAACCCGACGAGCTTCTTGCGCAGGGGGTTGATGGTGTAGGTGCCGACGTAGTAGTCGATCTGCCCGTTCCGCAGGGCGGTTTCACGGTTGGCGGAGGCGATGGTTCTGAAGCGGATCGTCTCGGGGGCGAAGCCGAGCGAGGCCGACATCATCTTCGCGATCTCGATGTCGAAGCCGGAGTAGGTACCGGTCGCGGGGTCTTTCTCCCCGAGATAGGGCTGGTCCTCCTTGGCTCCGACGACGAAGTAGCCGCGCTTCCTCGCCCGCTTCCAGGTGGGCGAGTCCGGGAGCCGGAACCCCCGCGCCACTTGGTAGTGCGGCAGCTTCTCGGGGGCGGGTCCCTTGCCGGGCGGGCTGCCCTCCTTGCCGCAGGCGCTGCTCAGGAGCGCCGCGAGCACCGCCAGGACCAGGCGCGCAGGTGTCGTACGGATCATGGGTCGCGCTCCCCGGTCAGTGCTCGAGGATCTTGGAGAGGAAGTCCCTGGCGCGGTGGCTGCGCGGGTTGGTGAAGAACTCCTCGGGGGTGCGGTCCTCGACGATGCGGCCGTCGGCCATGAAGACGACACGGTTGGCGGAGGCGCGCGCGAAGCCCATCTCGTGGGTGACGACGACCATCGTCATGCCGTCGCGGGCCAGCTGCCGCATGACCTCGAGAACCTCGTTGATCATCTCGGGGTCGAGGGCGGACGTGGGCTCGTCGAACAGGAGCGCCTTGGGGTCCATGGCGAGGGCGCGGGCGATGGCGACGCGCTGCTGCTGACCGCCGGAGAGCTGGGCCGGGTACTTGGCGGCCTGGGGGGCGAGACCGACGCGGTCGAGGAGTTCGAGGGAGCGCCTGTCGGCCTCCTCCTTGCGGCGGCCGCGGACCTTGACCGGGGCGAGCGAGACGTTCTGGAGGACGGTCCTGTGGGCGAAGAGATTGAAGGACTGGAAGACCATTCCGACATCGGCACGGAGGCGTGCGAGGGCCTTGCCCTCCTCGGGGAGCGGCACTCCCTCGAGCCGGATGGTGCCGGACTGGATGGTCTCGAGCCGGTTGATCGTTCTGCAGAGCGTGGACTTGCCCGACCCCGACGGGCCGATGACCACGACCACCTCACCTCTGCCGACGGTGAGATCGATGTCCTGGAGGACGTGCAGGTCTCCGTACCACTTGTTCACGTCATCCAGTTCGATCAGCGGATCGACAGCCATGTGCCACAAACTATCCAGACAGGAAGGGACTTGACACCCGACACGCACCTTTCGGGTATTAGCCGTATTTGCGGCGCGCTGCTGGACCTGCCGTCAGACCTCTGCCACCTCGGCGTACACATGCGAGAGCTCGGGGGCGCCCGTGGAGGCCCAGGTGTGGCCGTCGGCCACCACGTCGATCTCACGGCCGGAGGCCAGCCGCACCACGGGGTGGCCGTTCGGCCAGAGCTCCCAGGCGGCACCCGGGACCGTGCGGACGATCACCGTGCCCAGATAGAGGCCCGCGTCGTTCCCGAGCCACGGGAGTACCTCGTCGTCGTCGCGCCAGCGCGGGACGAGCTGGTCGAGCGCCTCCAGCGACGCGGCGGAGTCGTCGAGCTCGACGCCCGACTGCCCGGCCTGGGAGCGCAGCAGCTCGCACTCGGAGAGGAGTTCGGCGACGCCGGTCGCGTCGGCGCCGCCGTCGGAGAACACCGCGACACCGAAGGCGGGGCCTCGCTTCTTGCGCCAGTTGCCCAGGAAGGGGATGTTCATACGCCCAGCCTGTCACCGGCACGACCGGTCGCGGCTCAGTGACACTGCGCAGGCTCGCTAGACCTCCAGGTCCACCACCACCGGAGCGTGGTCCGAGGCGCCCTTGCCCTTGCGCTCCTCCCGGTCCACGTACGCGTCCTTGACCGCCTTCGCGAACGGCTCGTTGGCGTACACCAGGTCGATGCGCATGCCGCGGTTCTTGGGGAAGCAGAGCTGGCGGTAGTCCCAGTACGTGAACGGGTGGTCGTACTTGAGCGGGCGCGGGACGACGTCGTTCAGCCCCGCCTCGCGCAGCGAGGCCAGGGCGGCGCGCTCGGCCGGGGTGACGTGGGTCGACCCCTCGAAGACCGACAGGTCGTAGACGTCGTCGTCCGTCGGCGCCACGTTGTAGTCGCCCAGCACCGCGAACGGGCGGCTGCCCGCCGCGTCGCCCGCGACGGCCGCCTTCAGCGCCTCGAACCACTGCAGCTTGTACGCGTAGTGGGGGTGGTCCACCTCGCGGCCGTTCGGCACGTACACCGACCAGACGCGGACCGGGCCGCAGGTCGCGGAGAGCGCGCGGGGCTCCTCCACGCCCTCGTAGCCGGGGTCGCCGGGCAGACCCTTGACCACGTCCTTCAGGCCCACGCGGGAGAGCACCGCGACCCCGTTCCACCGGCCGGTCGCGTGGACCGCCGCCTCGTAGCCCAGGTCGCGCAGCTGGTCGTACGGGAACTGCTCCTCGGCGATCTTGGCCTCCTGTAGGCACAGCACGTCCGTGCCGCTGCTCTCCAGCCAGGCCAGGAGCCTCGGGAGGCGGGCGGTGATCGAGTTCACGTTCCAGGTCGCGATGCGCATGCCTCACAACCTACCGGGAGGGTCTGACAATGCGTCCCGGCGTACCATTCCGTGGGCTTTTGACCTCTCGGGCTCCCGGCTACTCCCGGCTCCCGGCTCCCGCCATGCTCAGACCTCCGCCGACGCCCCCGGCGTCAGCCGCAGGTGCTCGGCGCCGCCCAGCGCGCCGATCTGATTGTCGTAGATCGGGCGGGCGAGGTCGGTCAGGAGGGCGTCGTGGATGTCGTACGCGCGCTGCGGCTCGACCTCACGGACGTAGTCGATGACCTCGGAGATCTTGTTCCAGGGGGCCATCACCGGGAGCATCAGCGTCTGAACCGGGTGGTCGGGGACGGTGAGGGCGTCGCCGGGGTGGAAGACCGTGCCGCCGTCGATCAGATAGCCGACGTTCGTGATGCGCGGGATGTCCGGGTGGATCACCGCGTGCAGCTCGCCGTGCACCTGGACGTCGAAGCCCGCGGCGGTGAAGGTGTCGCCGTGGCCGACGGTGTGCACACGGCCCGGGAACGCCGCCGAGATCAGCTCCGCGACGGACGCGAGCGTCCAGATCTCGGCGCCCGGGTTGGCCTCCAGGCCGACCCGCAGCCGCTCCTCGCTGAAGTGGTCGAGGTGCTCGTGGGTGACCAGGATGGCGTCGGCGCCGGCCGCGGCGTCCTCCTCGCTGAAGATACCGGGGTCGATGACGAGCGTGCGTCCGTCCTTCTCGAGCCGGATGCAGGCGTGCGACTTCTTGGTGAGCTTCATGAGTCCATCCTGCCCCGGCCCGGGGGTCGGCCGTGGCCCGCGCGCCCGCGCGCGGGCTCGACATGGTTGCTCCTACTGCGCGCTCCTAGCCCGGCTCCTACTGCCCGGCTCCTTCTGCTCGGCTGAGGATCACTCCTGGGGTGTGGTCTCCTCCCGGATGACCTGCTGCGCCACCCTGAACGCACCGTTCGCGGCCGGCACACCGCAGTAGACCGCCGCCTGGAGCAGCACCTCCTTGATCTCGCCCGGGGTGAGCCCGTTGCGCAGGGCCGCCCGGGTGTGGAAGGCGAGTTCCTCCAGGTGGCCGCCCGCGACCAGCGCGGTGAGCGTGACACAGCTGCGCGTGCGCCGGTCGAGGCCTGGCCGGTCCCAGATCTCGCCCCACGCGTACCGGGTGATGAGCTCCTGGAAGTCCCCGGAGAAGTCGTCCGCCGAGGCCAGCGCC
>CBFHCJ010000250.1:0-8855 GCA_965654005.1 uncultured Streptomyces sp.
CGCTATGTTCCTTCCCAGGTCATAGCCACTCCAGGGACGCTGCCGGCCGGAAAACTCAGGGAGACGCCCCGCTTCGGTTGTCCGCATGACGGGTCAGGGGGCGGTTCAACCTGACCCGTCACACGGTATCCCCGTTCTGATGTGACTCGGCCGAGTGCAGGGAGCGGAGCATGACGGCGAAGTTCGGGGAGTCGGCGAATGGCTGACGGGTCCCGACCTTTGTGTATCCCCACTGCTCGTAGAGGGCTGGACCTTCGGGCGGTCGGGGTCGACGAGGAGCACGGCGAGGGCCTCGGGCCGGTCGGCGAGCAGCGCGGTGTGGAGCCGTTCGGCGGTTCCGGTCTTGCGCCACTGTTGGCGGACCATCAGCTCGGAGACGGAGAACGTCGAGTCGTCCGGGCCCGGGTCCCGCACGTGTTCGCGCCACCACTCTCGGCCCGGGGTGGCGGGTGCTCCGTAGGCGAAGCCGACCGGTTCGGTGCCTTCGTAGCCGATCACGCAGGCGAACCCGGGGTGTGAGCCCCAGTGGTGGACGAACCAGGGGAATCGCTCGTCGAACTCGGTCATGTCGTCCTCGTAGGCGTCGGCGTGGACGTCAAGGAGGGCTTGCCGGATCTTCGGGAGGTCGTCGTGTCCGAAGTGGCGGAGTTCAACGGTCGCCGTGGTCACGCGGTGCTCCATTCGGTCCGGTAGCGGTCGGCCCACTCGTGTGCGATCCGGGGCGGGGCATGGGTGATCAGGTCACGTGGAAGTCGCGAGCAGCTGGCGAATGCGACCGGGAAGGGCATCCCCGGCCATGATCTGGAACACGTCGGCGCTGGTGGCGTATGCCTGCTCGACTTCGCCTTGATGGAGTTGTGCGGGGGCGAGGCGCGCGGTGGTGTGCGCGCGGTTGCGGCCCTTCAAGGCGTCTACCTGTAGGAGAGTGATTACGGCATGAGGATTGGGATCACCGGGCACCGCGGACTGAGCACGGATGTCGAGGAACAGGTGCGGGCTCTCCTCGCCGACCAGGTCAAGGAGTACGACCCGGCCGAACTGGTCGGCGTCTCGTGCATCGCCGACGGCCCCGACTCCTGGTTCGCCGAAAGCTTGTTGAAGCATGGCGGCCGTCTTGAGGTTGTCGTCCCGGCCGCCGAGTACCGTGAGGGCCCGCCCGACTGGCACCACCCCGTCTATGACCGGCTCATGTCCCGCGCGGCCGACGTCCACCACACCGGCAGGACCGAGTCGACCTCTGAAGCCCATCAGGTCGGACCCGAAATCCTCGTCGGCCTGGTGGATGAGCTGATCGCCGTGTGGGACGGGAAACCGGCGCGGGGGTACGGGGGCACGGCGGACGTGGTGGCGTACGCCGAGCGGACCGGCGTCCCGGTGCGGGTGCTGTGGCCCGATGGCGCCAGCCGATGACGGAACCCCCATCGAACGCCTTGACCGTGCGCAGACGTGTCGCCAGGCCGGGTCCTCAGGACGTGTCGAGCGGAGCGGTCCCGAACCTGGTGAAGCTGACAGCCCAGTAGACGGCGTAGAGGGCGAGCAGCACGAAACCGTGCCAGCGCCTCAGCCGCCCCGTGGAGACGAAGTACGCCGCGAGTCCGTTCACCACGACGAGTGCGGGCAACTGCATGGTGAGCACGTTCCGGTCGATGAGCACGCCGCCCGCCAGGACGACGATGCCCAGCTTCCCGGTGACCGAGAAGACGACGCTCCCGATGACGTTTCCGATCCCGATCTCCGGGGCTCCCTTGCGGGCGGGCTCCACGGTCAGGAAGACGTCTTCGACGGTCAGCACGGCGGTCGCGATGGTCGCGCCGAAGACGGTTCCTTGAAGCCCGTACGTCTGCAGGATGCCCTTCGTCCCGATGCCCGTGACCGCGGAACCGACGACGAGACCGGCCAGGGCGAGCACCGCGAGACCGAGTCCCGCCCAGCCGGACCGTCCACGCACCTCGGCGAGCAGCCCGTCACCCGGCGGTTCTCTTCCAGCGGTCCGTCCGGCTGCCTTTGTGTGGCCATGGTCCGCCTCTCGGAGCACCGGTGTGCCGTCCCCGGTTCCCCGGACGACGGAGTAGGCCTCGTACATCTCCGCGTCCCGGAAGACCGGTGTGTCGTCCCTCGACTCCCGGCCCGCGATGTAGGCGATGAACAGTGCGAACAGCCCCACCAGCACGATGCCGTCCAGCGCGGTGAGCGGTGCGATCAGCGCGAACACGACCATCACGAAGGGCGCGCCGGCGAAGATGAGGACATAGTCGCGCGGAACGTTCACGCGGGTGGGAGTGAGGATCGCGGCGAGTGCGAGCACGACTCCCGTCATGGAGAGCGCGGTTCCGATCACGACGCCCAGTGCGACTCCGCCGAGGTCTTCGAGGTTGAGCGCGACGCCGAGGAAGACGTCGTCGAACTCGATGCCCGTGAAGACGACCGAGACCAGGAAGAGGGAGATGTTGAGCCCGCTCGCTATACCGACGAGGTGGCGGATCAGCTTCTCGGCGCTGTAGATCAACAGCGCCGCCCCGGCGATGAACAGCAGTATCGAGGTCACGGCGGACTCACACCGAGCGGTCCGGACCCGGTCGGGGAGGTCTGGGAGGTCGGGGAGTTCGGAGAGGTCGGGGAGTTCGGGGAGTTCGGAGAGGGCGGGGAGTTCGGGGAGTGAGTACGTCGTCGTCCGGTCGGGCCGCCTCGTCGGCGGCCCGTACCGCCGCGGCCACGATGCCGTGATCGGGGGACAGATGGCAGACCGGATCGGTGCGGGCGGCATCGCCGGTGAGCAGGAACGCCTGGCATCGGCACCCGCCGAAGTCGACCTCGCGGCGCGGGCAGCCGCGGCAGGGTTCCGGCATCCAGTCCGTTCCGCGGAAGCGCTGGAACAGGGGTGACTGCTCCCAGATCCACTTCAAAGAGTGCTCGCGCACGCCGGCGCGGGGCAGCGGAAGCTCGTGCGCGGGTGGGCAGGGGAGGACGTCGCCGCTCGGCTCCACGGTGAGTTGCCGCCGGCCCCAGCCGCCCATACAGGGCTTCGGGTAGCGGTCGTGGTAGTCGGGGATCACGTAGATGACCTCCATCCGCCCCTTCAGACGGGCGCGGGCCGCACGTACCACCGGCTCGGCGCGCTCGAGTTGGGCCCTGCTGGGCAACAGCCGGTCCCGGTTGTGCCAGGCCCAGCCGTAGTACTGGGTGTTGGCCAGCTCGATGCGGTCGGCCGCCAGCTCCTCGGCCAGGTCGAGGATGCGGCCGACCCGGTCGATGTTGTGCCGGTGGAGGACCACGTTCAGAGTGAGGGGCCAGCCCAGCTCCTTCACCAGCCGGGCCGCCGCTGTCTTGCGTGCGAAGGACGGCGTGCCGGCGATACGGTCGGAGAGGGCGGCCTCGTCCGCCTGGATGCTGATCTGCACATGGTCGAGGCCCGCGGCGCGCAGTTGTCCGGCACGGCGGGGAGTCAGGCCGATCGCGCTCGTGATGAGGTTGGTGTACAGCCCCGACTCGTCGGCGCAGCGCACGATCTCGACGAGGTCGCGGCGCAGCAGCGGCTCACCGCCGGAGAGGTGCAGTTGCAGGACCCCCAGCTCGGCCGCCTCCGCCAGCACCCGCCGCCACTCCTGGGTCGTCAACTCCGTGTGGGGGTCGGCGAGAGCGAGCGGGTTGGAGCAGTACGGGCAGTGCAGCGGGCAGGCATGCGTGAGCTCGGCCAGCAGCCCGAAGGGCCTGTCGATCCCCGGTCCGAAGGGCTTGTCCGTCGCCGGTCCGAGGGGCTTGTCCCGCGCCGGTCCGAGGGGCCTATCCATCGTCGACCTCCAAGCACCGTCTGGCGGCGAGGCGGGCGAGGAAGTACCGGACCTCGTCGTCGGCCACCCGGTCGTACCGTTCGTTCAGCTCCGCCACGATCCGGGCGACCGTCCGCTTCCCGTCGCACAGGGCCAGGACGGCCGCGCCGGTGCCGTTCAGGACGGAGACCGCCTCCGGCGCCAGCAGGACGTGCCGCTCCCGCGCCGGGTCGTACGTCAGCCGTACGTGCGGCGCCAGACGGGGGCGGTCCGCGTCAGCGACCGTCTGGACAGGCCCGTTCGATGGCATCCAGCACGCTCCACAGGACGTCGCATTTGAAGGACAACGCGGCCAGGGCGGCCGCCTGTTCGTCCGCGCTCCGGCAGTACTCCGTCACCACCCGCAGGGCGTGCTCGCCGTCGCGGGGAGCCTGGGTCAGGCGGGTCCGGAAGTAGGCGAGCCCCTGACCGTCGATCCAGGGATAGTGGTGTTCGAACGCGGCGAGGCGTTCACTCATCAGGTCCGGCGCGAACAACTCGGTCAGCGAGGACGCCACCGCCTCGGTCCAGGGCCGGGTGCGGGCGAAGGTGACGTAGGCGTCGACGGCGAATCGCACCCCGGGCACGACGTGCCGCTCGTCCAGCATCTCCTCCCGCCCGAGTCCCATCGCCTCGCCGAGGCGCAGCCAGGCCTCGATGCCGCCCTCGCCCTCGGTCGTACCGTCGTGGTCGATGACGCGCTGGATCCAGCGGCGGCGGACCTCTCGACGAGGGCAGTTGGCGAGGATGGCCGCGTCCTTGTGCGGCAGGCTCTTCTGGTAGTAGAAGCGGTTGGCCGCCCAGCCCCGCAGCTGCGAGCGGCTCAGCCCTCCCTCGTTCATCTTCCGGTGGAAGGGATGCCGGTCGTGGTAGCGGTGGGACTGTGCGCGCAGCGCCGCCACGAAGCTCTCGGATTCGCTAGCCGTCACCCTGCCTCCCCGCCGTCCCTTCGGTGTACGGTCCGGGCCTGGTACCCATCGGGGTATCCGTCGTCGGGGTATCCGTCGGGCCCTAGTTCCCAGTCGGGCTGCCTAGTCCCCGTCGGACTCCCAGACGCCCATATAGGCGGTCACCTCGGCCGATACGGGGATCTCCTCGAAAGCGGGGGTCTCCCACTCGTCCCGGTGCGCCTGCTCGACAACGCTTTCCCGGTCCACGGCTGTCACCTCCTCCTGATAAGCGCTACTGCGGCAGTGCGAAGGCGAACACGGCATCGCCGTGGGAGGCACCCAGCATCGCGGGTACGATCCCTTCGACCCAGCTTCCCCACCCGACCGGCACGGCTATGTACTGCCTTCCGTCGACGCTGTAGGTCGTCGGGCTGCTGTGGTGGCCGCTTCCCGTCTGGAACTGCCACAGCAACTCCCCGGTGCGCGCGTTGAACGCGTTGAACTCCCCTGACGGTCGGCCGACGAACACCAGGTCCCCTCCCGTGGCCAGCACCGAGGCGCTCATCGGCGTCTCGTTGCGCCACCTCCACACCTCCTCGCCCGTGGCGGCGGAGATGGCCTTCACGAACCCCTGCATGTCGTCGGCGTCCACGGTGACGCTCGCTCCCCAGTAGGGAATGCTCTCCTTGAACTCCCTGTGTCGCAGGGTGATTTCGGAGCCGACGTCCTGAACCGGTACGTAGAACAGCTCGGTCCGCGGGCTGTAGGCCGCATGCGTCCACTCCTTGGCCCCGGCAGGCCCAGGCCAGAAGTGGACCGGCTCGCCCTCCTTCTCGGGGAACACCTTCGGCGTCACCGTGCCGTCCGTGTCGATCCTGCCCCAGGTGATGCGTTCGCCGAAGGGGGTCACCCGGACCCGCTCACCGCTCGCCCGGTTCAGTGTGAACATGTATCCGTTCTTGTCGAAGTGGGCCAGCAGCCTCTGCCCGTCCAGGTCGTAGAGGATGCACTCCATGTTGCTGTCGTAGTCCCACACGTCGTGCGGGGTGCACTGGTAGTGCCAGCGGATCGCGCCGTTGTCGGCGTCCACGGCGATGATGCTGTCGGTGTAGAGGTTGTCGCCCGGGCGGACGGCTCCGTCGAAGTCGGGTGCCGGATTGCCCGTTCCCCAGTACAGGAGGTTCAGCTCCGGGTCGTAGGTACCCGTGATCCAGGTGTTGCCGCCGCCCCGCGTCCAGGCCGGGCCGTCCGGCCAGGTGTCCGACCCCGGCTCGCCGGGCCTGGGCACTGTGTAGGTGCGCCAGGCGCGCTCTCCGGTCTCGAGATAGTAGGCGTCGAGGTGACCGCGCACCCCGAACTCCCCGCCGGAACTCCCCACGACGACCTTGTCCTTCACGATGAGGGGAGCGACCGTGGCGCTCTCGGCAGCCCGTACGTCACCGTTCGTCGCGTCCCAGACGAGCTCGCCGGTCGTGGCGTCGAGCGCGATCACATGGGCGTTCAGGGTGACGACGAACACCTTCCCGTGTGCGACCGCGACCCCGCGGTTGACGTTTCCGCAGCAGAGGGAGACATCGAAGGGGATCGCGTGCTTGTACTGCCACAGCTGACGCCCCGTCGCGGCTTCGACGGCCCAGACCCAACCGTCCCAGCCCGAGATGTACATGACCCCGTCCACGACGATGGGAGCCGCCTCGAACGCGTAGGTCGACTGGCCCGCGTGGAAGCCGGACGAGCCGAACTGGAACACCCAGGCCGGAGTGAGGTGCTTGACGTTCTCGATGTTGATCTGGTCCAGCGGGCTGTATCTCTGCCCGTCGTAGGCACCGTAGTAGGTGAGCCAGTTCTGCGGCTCGGCGCGGGCCTGGAGAAGGCGTTCGTAGGTCACGCTCTCCGCCACTTGCGGCGCGGTGCCGACCAAGGTGCTCAAATCGGCGAAATCGACGGCAGGTGGCGCCTGAATATATTCCATGGGATCCTCCTTGCCGGGCCTGAAGCCGCCGGCGAGCGGTCGTCTGGTGGCGATCTCTCCACTGTGCCTTTTACGGTCGTGGCGGTCCCGGTTGCGGTCGTGGCGGTTCCGGTTACGGCCGTGGCTGCTCCGGGCGGTCGAGGCGGGCCTCCTGCGGAACGTCCCCCAATACGGCGATCACTCCGACGAGGCCCCGGCCCTCGTCATTGCCGACGTTGGAGCCGAACCAGTAGTAGCCCGGGCCGTCGAGGTTGATCACCGTTGTTCCCTTCGAGTACACCGGCAGCCACATCCATTTGCTGTCGCCGTTGCTCGGCAGAAGCGCGCAGTGCGTGTTCGTGTCGTCGTTGACAAGCTCGATCTCCAGGTCGCCGCCATGGGGCATGACGACGATCGAGGGCTCCCAGACCAGCTCGTCGGGCGGAATACGCACGTGCGCGTGCAGGCGGCCGTCGGCTCCCTCCTCGGCGCGCCCGAGACCTCCGTGCGCGACCAGCCGGCCCAGTGTCGCCTTGTTCTGCCCGTACAACTCCGGCAGTTCCCGATCCGCTCTGGTGGTCATCGGCTCGACCTCCCTCTCTGGGTACCCCGCCTGGGCACGTGAAATAGGTTGGCGCAGTGCCGGATTCGCGCACGACCCTTTTTGGGTAACCGTCCGCACGCCCGTGAAACTCCGGGCCAGTATTCGACACATATCACTTCCGGCTGCTTCGCTCAATTTTTACGGATCCGGTGCTCTCCGATGCGTGACTTTGATGGCTCGTTGTGTCGGCAATTGTGCTGACGTCATGTCGGTTGATCTCGGACCGGTGACGGAATTTCGCTGGTCAAGCGACGCCGGTGAATCCCGCGCTTCCGGTCGGCGAGGAGTAGTGGCAACGTTCCGTAGAACGTCGGTAACGCCCTGTGCGTGTCCCGGCCGCCCTGTATACGTCCCGGCCGGCGGTGGAGCTGCTGCATCTGATGAATCCCGTACGTCTTATGTGGTGATCCGCGTCATAATGGAGCTACGGTGAAGCTGCCTGGAGGGCTTCCCCGAAGGGCCCGGACGGCGGCGCCCTACGGGGGTTCCCTCCGTGTGAGGGAAGTGACCGGGGTGACCGTCGCCTGGGACGACATCGGCGGACTCGTCGATGCCCATGAGCGTTTTCTGGCCGGTGCGCGCGTCGAGACCGACGTGCGGGGCTCGGTGCTGGAGTCCTGGAAGCGGTGCAGGTCCGGAGGGGTGGAGCCCGACCACCTGCTGGTCCCGTATGCCGCGGACCTGGCACTGGACGACCGGCTGCTGCGCGCGGCCGACCCGGTGCTGAAGAACCTGAACGCGTCGCTCGCCAATCTGAGCGTGGCGATCGCGTTCTGCGACGCGCAGGCCCGCATGGTTCAGCGGCACGGTGGTAACCGGCGGCTGCGGGAGAGCCTGGACGAGGTGAACTTCGCCCCCGGCTTCGACGCCTCGGAGCGGGTCGCGGGCACCAACGGCGTCGGCACCGCGCTGGCCGGGCGGAGCCCGATCTATGTCGTCGGCCGTGAGCACTTCGCCGACTGTCTGCAGGGGTTCGCCTGCGCGGGCGCGCCCATCCGCGACCCCCTCAGCGGGCGCATCGAGGCCGTCCTCGACCTCACCTGCCTGCGTGACGACGGCGATCCCACCATGCTGCGGCTGGTACGGGAGGCTGCCCGCAACATCGAGGGCCGGCTGCTGGAACAGTCCACGGAACGTGAACGGGCCCTGCTCGCCGCATACCGGCGGGCCTGTCCCCAAACGGGCGCCGCGGGCGGCTGGCCGCAGCAGCCCCAGCACATGTCCCCGGAGAGCATGGGCGGCGACCTCGGCCGGATCGATCTGGCCGTGCTGCGGGAGAAGGCCGAGGAACTCCTCGCCTCACCGCAGCGCACCATCGACGAAGTGGCCCTGAGCGGCGGGCGGGTCGCCACGCTGCTGCGTCGCCCGGTCATGGGAGCGGCCGGTGAGATGGGCGTGGTCGTCGAGGCCCGCATCCTCGGCGGCCCGCGCCTGCGCCATGTCGAACTCAGCGCTCCAGCAGAGCCGGGCCGCCCGGCGCCGTTCAGCGCGCCGACCGTGACCACCCCGCCCGCGCCGACCGTGACCACCCCGCCCGCGCCGATCGTGACCGCCCCGCCCGCGCCGATCGTGACCACGCCCTACGCACCGGTCGAGACCACGTC
>CBFHCJ010000251.1:0-8849 GCA_965654005.1 uncultured Streptomyces sp.
ACAGCCCCGCCGGCGCCGCTTCGGCGTGGCGGCTGGCGATGTCCACGTTGTCTATTTCGTCCATGGCCGACACCGCCGGCAGCACCCGCCGACGAGCGAATCTCGACATACCGATCAGAAGGAAACGCATGGAATCCAGCTCCTGAAAACCTGTTCACCGGCGGAGTTTGATGATGTCTCAGGCGCGCTCACCCTCGGAGAGTCGGCCGTTGCGGTTGGAACGCACGTAGGCACGCTGGAGCCACCGGTCCTTGCCGTCCCAGCGCGCGGCGGACGAGGTGTGTGCGTGGGTGACCCTGAAAAGTCCGGCTCGACCGGTAGGTCTCTCAAGAGCAGGGACCCCTCGACGTTGCCGTCGGCGTTGAAGATGTCCAGTTGCGCAGCCGGTTCCGGCGGCACCTCCTGGGACAGTCGCCGACGGGTCTCGAAGAATCCGGCAAGGTCCGTTCGAGGTGTCTCCGGGAGCCTGGCAGTCAGCTTCAGGAGCCGTTGCCGGTGTTGAGTGCAGTCGGTGATCGTAGATGGCGTGGTCGTGTGCCCCTTCCTCCAACGGGTGCGCTGTACGGACCTGGCCGTCAGAGCATGCAGGCCAGGAGGCTTCGGGCCTCGACATTGACGTAATAGCCGTAGGAGATCAGACGGTTGAGTACGCCGAGACTCATCCAGCAATAGTTCTCCGGCGTTTCGATCACATGGTCGTCCGGGACGTTGATCACAACGTGTGTCGTATCCGCATGGAGGAACCGGCCACCGTCCTCCGACTGGACATTCTTCAGCCGGACCCACGAGTCGGGCGAGTGCAGGTACTCGACGAGTGGCGGGAAGTCCTGTCTCCCTCGGTAGTTTCCGGGACTCAGCTGGATTGTGGCGGCGAGTTCCATCCGGTCCGTCAGTCCGGGCTGGACCACTGCCTGAACCAGGAACTCGAGAACTCCTGAGCGGTTTTGGCAGATAAATGCAACCACGTTGCCGGCGGTTGGTTCGAGCATCGGTTGGTCCCAGCTGGCGACTTCTCGGCTCGTCGCCCCGATCGACAGACCGACTATCTGGAAGTAGCGCCCCTCCTGGTGTCGGACGCTGTCCTCGTCGCACACCCACTCGTCCATGTCCCGCAAGGCGATCCGCCGGACGTCCAGCTGGAAGTTCGCCTTCTGATCGATGAGCCACGTCATGGCGGTGGCGACGTCCGTGTCGGATCCGCGCGATTGATGCGACTCGATCACCTGCGCGTGAAAATCGTCGCCTGCACTGTCTCCTGTACCCCAAATGGACTCGGCGCCGTACGATATGCAGGACAGTACGGTGCGGGCGTTCATGTTCACGCGGTTTCCCCGGGCAAGTTGGTGCCGCAATTGCCGGAGTGTCAACCAGGTGAAGTCAGCGGTCAGCGGGACTTCCTCGTCCGCAGGAACCTCGACAATCATGTTGCGGTTCCTCTTGTGCAAGTACCAGGATGCATGCTCGGAGAGCAGCAGGTCGACCAGAATACGGCTCCGGTTGCGCTCCAGGAAGTACTGCAAGTAGGGGGTGGAGCGTCCGCCATGAACACGTTCATAATTGCTGGGTGTCGCCTGGACCGTTGCCGCATACTGAACCAGAGCACTGTTTCCCGGCTCCATCTTCGCTTGCATCAAGAAGTGATACTCGCCCTCGATGCGTTTGACCAGGATTCCCAAGATCCCGATGTCAGGCTGGACGATAATCGGCTGGAACCAACGAGGCACCGGGCCGAAGTTCGTTTCAACCGACAATCCTTCGACTGTGAAGAAACGCCCCGACGAGTGCGCCAGGTGGTCAGCGATGCGCCACTCGGACAAAGCTTGCAGCGGAATCCTCTCCACCCTGAACAAGGAGGAGTCCGATCGTTCCTTGAGGAAGGCGTCTGGGTCCTTCACTGCAATGGTCATGCGGATACTCTCTCTCAGTCGGTGCCATCCGTTCGGATGGCGTTCCTTGTCGTGGTGTAGCCGATCAGGTTAGGGAGTGCGCCGGGGGCGTCCGCTCAAGTGGCCTCGTTTTCTGCCCGCGGAGCGGGCCACCGTGCAACTCCGTGGCTCCCGCCTGGTGGGCGGATCGGTGATCGGGGGACGGTTTGCGACACACCGGTGGTCATTACCGTCGCCCGGCGACATCTGTCGGGACGGGGGCGATGATCTGCGGTACCCGGCGGGCCACCGCCGCCGCGAACGTACCTTGGCCCCCGTGGTGCACCATGGCAGCGGCCCCGGGCAGCAGTACGTCGAGCGGTACGTATCCTGTCGCACGGACGTTGTCGGGCAGGGCGTGGACGGGCAGCTCCGCCGGATCGAGAGTCGCGACCAGTTCGACGTCCCGGTGCGCGGCCTTCATCAGGATGTCCATGAGGGGCAGGCCGCTCATGCAGATGTCTCCTGTCTCCGGAAGATCGTACCCGCCGATGCGGGATACCGGGTGGACCCGGGCGCCGAGCGCGGCGAAGGCCTCGCCGAGGTGGCGGCCCAGGAATCCGGTGCCGCCCAGGACGAGGTACGGCGTCGTACAAGCAGGGGGCTGCCGAGGCCACTGTTCCCGAACGGCACTTCCACTCACCTGACCCGCACCACGACCACCAGTACCGGCACCGACGTGATCGACAGCGCGACGGCCAGAAAGAGCGTCGAGCTCGCGGACACGTGGTGTGCGACGCCGAGTTTCTCCATCGTGCCGTGGAAAACGAGGGCGGCGGCCCACCGCCATCGGCACGTCGAAGGCCGCGACAGCCACGGCCAGCGCGGTGCGGGACCGGCCGTGCAGCACGCGCAGATCCAGTTCGTACCCCACGAAGAACAGGAAGAGCACGAGTGAGACCTGGCTCAGCGCGGTCAGCATCGGTGCGATCGCCTGGGGAACAACACCCGGCCCACGAAGGGCGGGAGTTGATTCAGCAGACTCGGGCCGAGGGTGATCCCGGTGATCCACTGGCCCACGATGGAGGGCTGTCCCAGCCTCCTTGCCAACCAGCCCGCTCCGTTGGCCGCCGCGAGGGTGATCGCCGTGGCACCGACCAGATGTGTGATGGCTGCGTCCGGGCTCATGGGTCTCCTGCCGTCGAGTCACGGATGGGTTCCTTCTTGCGACGCAGTGGCTGTTGCCTGTCTCCCAAGCCGCGGAGCCCGTTGCCGGTCGCCCGCCGCGGAGCCCACGGCGGCGCGTGCAGGGCGTCGTGGCGGACGGGCGCCGCTTCGTCTGGCCGGTTGTCACGAGGTGAACGCATCGCTTCCGCACCCGGAATTGATCACGATGCCGTCGGCCAGGCGCACGGCACCGGTGCGCGCCACGTTCAGGGCCAGCCCCTCAACGTCCCCCACGAGTTCCGCGGCCAGCAGGGAGAGCCGGGTGAGGGCCTCGGCGCCCGCCCGTAGGGCCGACTCACCGGCCGACTCACCGCCCGGAACGCCGCGGAGGAACCGGCAGGCGTCCTCGGGGCAGCCCAGCGGAACGGACAGCGCGCGGTCCGCCGGGCCGGGCCCTCCGTCGTCCCGGCACGCCCACAGGAGGGGACCGAACGTGTCGTCGGTGCGAAAGCCGAGCACCAGCTGTACACCGTCTGGTGGGGTATCGCTCTCCACCGCCGGGACGGCCAGCCCGTAGGCCGTCAGCACACGCGCGGATTCTGGGGCGCCGAGCGAACCGTGCCCGGCCGAGCGAGCGGCGGCGATGATCTCCCGGGCGGCCCGGGCCGCCGCGCTTTCGCGCTGCGGGAGCGGCGCGGCCACCGGCGTGCGCAGGGCATGGTCGGCCAGCCGGGCCAGGGCGGCGGCCGCGCGGCCGGGATCGGTGAACACCGGGACACCCAAAGTCGCCAGTTGCCGGCGCGGTTCCTCGTTGCCGCCGGTCCACGCCACCACGAAGGGGCGGTCGGTCGCCTGGTACTCCCTGTGCAGGGTGCGGATCAACTGGTCGGCTCCGTAGCCGGAGTTGCCGAGGAGCACGGCCACCATGTCGGTGTCCGGGTGCTGCGCGACCACGTGCAGGGCCCGGGCCAGCAGGTCCTGGTCGGTGATGATGCTGGCGGTCAGGTCCACGGGGTTGCGGGGCGAGCCGAACGGCGGGATCACCTCGGCCATGGCCGCGCGCCACCGCGCGTCCCACTCGTCCACGGCGAGCCCCGCCTGGACGGCCCGGTCGGTCATCACGGCGGCGACGCCCCCGGAGACGGTGAGGATGGACAGCCTTCGGCCCCGGGGGCGCCGGCCGTCCGCGAGGACGCGGGCCATGTCGATGAGCGGTTCGATGCCGTCCACCCGTATCACGCCGTGGGCGCCGGTCACGGCGTCGAACACCGCGTCGTCCACGGGGGCGGAGGCGGTGTGCCATGCCGCCGCCCGCGCACCGTCCGGGGTGGCCCCGGCCTTGACCACGACGAGGGGTTTGTCCAGTTCGGTGGCGCGCCGGGCCGCCCGGACCAGGGCGGGCCCGTCGCAGACGCCTTCGAGGTAGGCGAGCAGGACCCGTACGTCGTCGGCCTCGGCGAGCGCGCCGAGCAGTTCTCCGGCGGTGAGGTCGGTTTCGTTGCCGGTGCTGACGAAGTACCGGAAGCCGACGCCGGTCTGCTGGGCCGCGCTGAACAGGAAGGTGCCGAAGGCGCCGCTCTGGCTGACGAACGCGGCCGGACCACTGAGCAGTTCGCAGTCCTCGTCCATCGCCGACGCGAAGGTGGCGGTGACCCGGTCCTCGACCGCGATGAGGCCGAGGCAGTTAGGGCCGAGCACCCGCAACCCCGTCTCGGCGCACAACTCGGCGATCTCCCGCTCCCGGCGGGCCCCGGCCGCACCGGTCTCGGCGAATCCCGCGGCGAAGGCGACGGCTACACGCACCCCGCGACGCGCGCAGTCCCGCAGCGCGGGCAGGGTGGCCTCCGCGGTGACGGACAGCAGGGCGAGGTCGATGTCTTCCTCGATGTCGTCCAGCGACCGGTAGGCGGGCAGCCCCTGCACCACCGCCCGCTTGGGGTTGACGGGCAGCAGTCGGCCCTTGTAGCCGAACCGTTTGAGGAAGTCCAGGGTGCGCCCGGACAGCTTCTTCGGATCGTCCGAAGCGCCGATGACAGCGATGGACTTGGGCGCGAGGAGGTGGCGCCTGAGTTCGGCAGCGTCCGGCCCGTTCAGCGGCGGTCTTTTCCTTTTCACCGGTGCGCTCCGAGGAGGTGCTTGGCGATGACGATCCGTTGGATCTCGCTGGTGCCCTCGTAGATGCGGAAGGCGCGGGCGTCCCTGAAGATGCGTTCGACGGTGACGCCGCGCATATAGCCGGTCCCGCCGTGGACCTGCACCGCGCGGTCGGCGACACGTCCGAGCATCTCGGTGCAGAACAGCTTGGCGGCCGCCGGTCCCATCTTCTCGTCCGCGCCGCTGTCGAACGCCCGGGCCGCTTCCTCGGTCATCGCCCGGCCGGCGTACAGCTCGGTCGCCGAATCGGCGATCATGGCCTGCACCAGCTGGAATCCGCCGATCGCCCGGCCGCCCTGGCGGGTCTCGGCCGCGTACCCGACCATCTCGTCCAAGGCGCGCTGCGCCTGGCCCACGGCCATCGCGGCCACGTGCAGCCGGCCTCGGGCGATCGATGCCATGGCGGAGCGGAAACCCTGCCCCTCCTGGCCGCCGACCAGCGCGGAGTGCGGCACCAGTACGTCGTCGAAGGCGACTTCGGCGGTCCAGGACCCGGACTGCCCCATCTTGCGGTCCGGGGGCCCGACCGCGACGCCGGGCGTGCCGGCCGGTACGAGGAGCGCGGAGATCCCCCGGGAGTTGGTGGCGTCCGGGTCGGTGCGGGCGAAGACCACGAAGAGATCCGCGACCGGTGCATTGGTGATGAACCGTTTGACACCCGTCACCCGGTAGCCGTCGGCTTCACGTACGGCCCGGGTGGTCAGCCCGGACGGGTCGGAGCCCGCCTCGGTCTCGGTCAGCGCGAAGGAGGCTACGCACTCACCGGAAGCCAGCCGGGGCAGCCACTCCCGGCGCTGCTCTTCGGTGCCGTAGCCGACCAGCACCTGGCCCGCGATGCCGTTGTTGGTCCCGAACATCGAGCGGAACGCCGGTGTGGTGTAGCCGAGTTCAAAGGCCAGCCGTACGTCCTGATTCATACCGAGGCCGAGTCCACCGTACTCGGCGGGCAGGGCATAGCCGAACAGGCCCATGCCAGCGGCGAGTTCGCGGATGTCCTGCGGCACCGCGTCCTTCTCCTCGATCTCGCTCTCCCGCGGGACGACCTTTTCGCGCACGAGAGCGCGTACGGCGTCGACCACGGCGTCGAATTCACGCTCATCCATGGCGGTCTCCTCACACGGGGCTCAGTAGACACCTTCGGGTGTCTGTCGGCTGATCTGCAGCGGGTGCACGTTCGCCACCCCGTCGCACGGCCAACGCGAGCCGAGATCGTGGCGCACGGCCTGGTCGCGCTCCAGTACGTTGGGCAGGAAGAGGTCCTCCTGGAGTGCGGTCAGCGACACGCGCCCGATCTCGCCGTACGCGACGGTGCGCCGCCAGTCGTTCTTGTCGACGACCGCCAGCGTCACGTGGGGGTAGCACGGCAGGTAGGGCAGGATCGTGCCGCCCAGTTCCGCGGGCAGGCCCACCGAGTTGCCGAAGGTGTTTCCGTAGAGCAGTCCCAAGGGCCGGTCGCCGAGAGCGTCGGTGAACTGCCGGTACATCTGGGGGGTGATCTGGGTGCCGGCGAGCCGGACGCCCTCCAGACGCGCGACCAGAGCGGGGTGCTTGCGCAGTAGCACCTGGAAGAGGGCCGGGGTGGTGCTGAGGTACTGCACCGAGCGTTTTCCCAGCACGTCCGCGATCTGCTCGATGACGTGATCGGTGTAGTCCTCGGCGTCCTCCAGCCGTCCGGCGCGGATGAGCCGCTTGATCCAGCGCGGGTCCACGTCGATGGTGTAGACCAACGACGCGAAGAACCCTGTCAGTTCGTAGGCCGCGTGACCGATCAGGTGCGGTCCGCTCGGGCTCGCCTGCAGCCAGGCGCGGTGTGGCTCGAAGCCGTCCCGCAGCATTACCCACCTGCGCCACTCGCCGCGCTGGCGGACGGTGTCCTCGCTGTAGTAGACCCGGCACGGGCTGCCGGTGGTGCCCCCGGAGTCCCAGATCCGTCCGACCAGTGGGCGCGGCTCGGCGAGCGGCACCAGATCCTCGGGGTCGATGGCCCGCAACTCCGGCAGCGGGAAGGGGCCGAACTGTTTCAGCTGCTCGTACCGCGTGATCTCCAGCGGTTCGAAGTCCAGCTCACGGGCCCTCTTGAGCCAGTACGGGCTACCGGTGTCCGGGTCGAAGTGGCGCCTCACGACATGCCGGGTCCACTCGTCCAGGTCCCACGACAGCCACTCGTCCACCCGGGTCGTCCCCATGGCACTCTCTCTCATCTCGGTCGTTTCTTTCAGGCGTCGCAGTTCAGGGTCGCCAGTTGCTCCGATACGGCGCCGGCGACCGTTTCCGCCTGGTCTGTGAGGTAGAAATGGCCGCCGGGGAACACGGTGAGCGAGAAGGCACCCGAGGTGTGACGGTCCCACAACCGCACCTCTTCGACGGGCGCCTTGGGGTCGTCGTCGCCGACATACGCGGTGATCGGGCAGCTCAGGTCGCGGCCGGGCCGGTAGCGGTAAGTCTCCCCCGCCTTGTAGTCGCTGCGCAGTACGGACAGCACCTCGCGCAGCAGGTCCTCCTCGGCCAGCAGCCGACTGTCGGTGCCGCTCATCGCCCGAAGGTCGGCCAGGAGCACGTCGTCCCCCTCGGTGTGCAGATACCGCCCCTGTTGCGGAACCGAAGGTGCCCGGCGGCCGGAGGCGAACAGGACGACCGGGGTGATCCCGGCCTCGTGCTCCAGCAGCCGTGCCGTCTCGAACGCGACGGTGGAGCCCATGCTGTGTCCGAACAGGGCCAGCGGCCGGTCGGTGTACGTCCTCAGTGCTTCGAACGCGCCGCGGGCGAGTTCGTGGAGGTCTTCCACCCGGCTCTCCGCCCAGCGGTCCTGGTGGCCGGGGTACTGCACGGCCAGTACCTCGGCGTGGTGGGCCAGCGCCTTGGAGAACGGGAAGTAGAAGCTCGCCGACCCCCCGGCGTGCGGAAAGCACACCAGCCGCACCGGGCTGTCCGGCGCGGGGTGGAAGCGACGCAGCCACCCCGTTTCGTTGCGGGTGGTCATCGTCATGGTGGTGTCCTTTTACTCGAAGGCATTACGCTGAGCGGCTTTTGGTCTCGGGTGTTCAGGTGTGCCGTCCGTGGCTCGGCCTGCCCTGTCACGCGGTATCGGTCGTACGGCTGGTCCACGCGGCCATCAAACGCTCCAGGCTCGCACCGATCCGTACGAGTTCGCCGGGGGCGGCGTCGGCCACAGCGTCGGCCAGCCGGTCGATGTCGGCCGCGGTCGGCGGCGGGTTGTCCGCGCGGCGGAGCGGGTCCACCGATTCCGGCGGTTCCGGGGCCCGCGGTTCCGAGGCCTCGGGTTCCGGGGCCTGCGGTTCCGGGGCAGGGCGGGAAGCCAGCTGCTCCAGAAGGTGAGCGGCCAGAGCGGCCGGTGTGGGGTGCTCGAAGACGACCGTGGCCGGCAGGTGCAGCGCTGCCGCGTTGTTGAGCCGGGTGCGCAGTTCCAGCGAGGTGAGCGAGTCGAATCCGAGGCTGAGGAACGCCGTTTCCGGGTCCACCTCGTCAGGCGACGGATGTCCGAGCACGCGTGCCGTGTGGTCCAGTACCAGGTCGAGTACCGCCCGTTCACGTTCCGCCTCCGGCAGGTGCGCCAGGCGTGCGGCGAGCGGCGGCCCCGCGGCGTCGTCGGCGGGCACCGGCCGGGCCGGACCGGGTGGAATCGCCGGGACCAGCTCGCGCAGC
>CBFHCJ010000252.1:0-8830 GCA_965654005.1 uncultured Streptomyces sp.
CACGGCCTCCGACACACCCATGGCGGCGTAGGGGTTGACTCAGGAAACTCATGCGCCTTCGCCGCGTCGTCCAGCGAAAACGTCTCGGCCACCCGCAAAGCGCGGGCGCGGTACGACGAGGAGCGCCGGACGCCCTCCTGACGGGTCCTCTTTGGCGGAACCGGGGCGACCGGGGCTCAGAAGGCGTACCGGTCCCCGGTGCCCAGAGCCAGCACCTGCTGACGGTCGTTGCCCGGGTTTCGGTCCACCGCGCCGCCGCCCCACTGGGAGTCGATCTCCAGTCGCACCTGGTCGGTCTTGGTGTCCGCGAGGCGCACCCGCAAATGGATCTCCTCGCCCTCGCCGTTCGCGGCGATCGACCCCGTGCGGCACAGCACCGTACTCGCGTCGTACCGGGCGCAGCCCTCCGGCAGCGGCTGCTGGCGACTGTCCGCCAACGGCATGGACCAGTGCAGCCGCACGGTGGCGTCCTCGATGGCGGCCGGCCCATGGTTGGACGGGGTGAGCCGCACGTTGACCTCGCCGCGGCCCATGGCCACAAACCCGTGATAGGCGAGGTCGGCCTCGGAACCCGCGGCCACGGCGGGCACAGCGGCACCCACCACCGCCACCGCACCCAGCGCGCCGACAATCAACTTCCTCATAGTCAACTCCTCCGCATCAGCCCGGACATCACCGCATATATCCCACATGTACGGTGTGACAGGCGCCGCCGGGCAGGTGAGCTGACCCGACAGGAGCAAGGCGGGCTCCGACCGACCCGCCGCCACCGGCGTGCGAAGGTGGCCGCATGCTCATCCTCCGCTCCGCCGCCCTCTTCGTCGCCGCCGCGCTCTTCGAGATCGGCGGCGCCTGGCTCGTATGGCAGGGCGTGCGCGAGCACCGCGGCTGGATATGGATCGGCGGAGGCGTCATGGCCCTCGGCGTCTACGGCTTCGTCGCCACCCTCCAGCCCGACGCCCACTTCGGCCGCGTCCTCGCCGCGTACGGCGGTGTCTTCGTGGCCGGTTCACTGGCCTGGGGCATGGTGGCGGACGGCTACCGCCCGGACCGCTGGGACATCACCGGCGCGCTGATCTGCCTCGCCGGGATGGCCGTGATCATGTGGGCGCCGCGGAGCCGCTGAACACCCCCCGGGCAGGAGGCCGACCACTCCTCGGGCACTCCGTCGGCCCACTGCGGCAGCCACCTATCCTGGGCGGAAGTCCCGCGCGAACCTACCCGCCGTCCGAGGAGCCGCCCCATGTCCGCCGCCGCACCCTCCGCCGCCTCCCGCATCGCCGTCGTCACGGGCGCGAGCAGCGGCATCGGCGCCGCGACGGCCCGGCAGCTCGCCACCGCGGGCTACCGCGTCGTCCTCACCGCCCGCCGCAAGGACCGTATCGAGGCGCTCGCGGAGGAACTCGCCGCCGCCGGCCACTCGGCGGTGGCGTACGCGCTGGACGTCACGGACCGCGCGGCGGTCGACGAGTTCGCGACGGCCTTCAAGACGGTCGGCGTCCTGGTGAACAACGCGGGCGGCGCGCTCGGCGCCGACCCGGTCGCCACCGGCGACCCCGAGGACTGGCGCCGGATGTACGAGACGAACGTCCTCGGCACCCTCAACGTCACCCAGGCCCTGCTGCCCGCACTGACCACGAGCGGCGACGGCACCGTGGTGGTCGTCTCCTCCACCGCCGGCCACGGCACGTACGAAGGCGGCGCGGGCTATGTCGCCGCCAAGCACGCCGAGCACGTCCTCGCCGAAACGCTTCGCCTGGAGATCGTCGGCACCCCGGTCCGCGTGATCGAGATCGCACCCGGCATGGTGAGGACGGACGAGTTCGCGCTGACCCGGTTCGGCGGCGACAAGGAGAAGGCCGCAGGCGTCTACGCGGGCGTCGCCGAGCCCCTGACGGCGGACGACGTGGCCGACACGATCACCTGGGCGGTCACCCGCCCCAGCCACGTCAACATCGACCTCATGGTGATCCGCCCGCGGGCCCAGGCGTCGAACACCAAGGTCCACCGGGAGTTGTGATGGCCGAACCGACCTCCACGGACGAACCCGACCGCACCACGGACGAACCCGACCGCACCACGGACGAACCCGACCGCACCGCGGAACAGGACCGCCTGTCCCTGGAGAAGAAACGCGAACGCTACGTCTGGTACTACCTCGCGTACTTCCTCTTCGGCATCCATGTCGTGGCGTTCGTGATGATCTACGCGGTGCGGCACGCGAAGTAAAACCACAGGCGTAGGAAACCACAGGCGTAGAAGCCGGAGGCGGTGAAACCGCAGGCTATCGAAAAGGTGAGGTCCATCGCCAAGCTTGGTCGAATGTTTGATTTTCCGCCCAGGAGTCGAGGTCAGAGTTCCGACCGAGCAATTAAACATCGTCTGGAGCTCGACGGCACCGTGCTGTCGATGATCAACTGGTATGCGCCTGACACCTATCCCTGATACCAGGTCATCCCGTTTCATGGGTTCAGCCGTGGTTGTCGCTGTCAGCAGCAAGTGGAAGCGCCGAAGAATCATTGGTACGACCTGCGGATACAGGATGACCAAAAAAGGAGTATTAGTGAGCGAGAAGCTGATCTCTGGTTACGTGGCTTTCACCACGCCGGAGGAGTTCGCTGCCACGCCGGTGGGCGAGGCCCCAGGCACTCTCCCCATCATAACCACGCCTGCCTTCAGCGCCCTCGGGACCCATCTGACCCACTGCTGACCGAGTTCGGCCCGGCCAAGGAGGACGGCCGCATCGGTCGGGATGATGGTGGGCCGGTTCTCCGGCGGCCGGGTCGGTGAGGTCAGGCGGTATGCGGGGGCAGGCTCCAGGTGAGCCCTCGTCACACCGTTGGAAGTCAAGACGTGTTCTACGGCCCGCCCCGGATCGGCGGGCCGTTCCGTCTGGAGCACCCGGCATTGGGCGTAGACGGGATTTCAGCGTTCCGGTGCCGGGTTCCCGGTCATTCCAGGGCCTGGGGAAGGGGCGTCACGCGGGTGGCGGCAGGGCCGGCCCTTCATCTCGCTGACCACGGCGAGCACCGCGATCGGCGCCTACTTCCGTTCCTGCACACACCAGGTCACAGGAGCAAAGCGCACCCTCAACCGCAACGCACGGGACGCCACGCCAGGTCCCGATGCCGACCGGTCCATGGCGAGCGAGGCCCCCTTCGGACCGGGGGCCCCGAAATGTCAGCCCTTCACACACACGAACTGCTTCAGCTTCGCCACCACCTCAACGAGGTCGCTCTGCTGCTCCATCACCTGATCGATGTCTTTATAGGCGCCCGGAATCTCGTCCAGCACACCGGAGTCCTTGCGGCACTCCACTCCCCGCGTCTGCCGCTCCAGATCACGCACCGTGAAGCGGCGCTTCGCCGCGTTACGGCTCATGCGCCGGCCCGCACCGTGCGATGCCGAGTTGAACGCCTTCTCGTTGCCGAGACCCTTCACTATGTACGAGCTGGTGCCCATCGATCCCGGGATGATCCCGTAATCACCCGAGCCGGCGCGGATCGCACCCTTCCGGGTCACCAGCAGGTCCATTCCCTCATAACGTTCCTCGGCCACGTAATTGTGATGACAGGAGATCTCTGTCTCGAAGGACGGCCCGGCCTTTTTGAACTCCCTGCTGATCACGCCCTTGAGCAGCGCCATCATGATGGCGCGGTTGTACTTCGCATATTCCTGAGCCCAGTACAGGTCATTCCTGTACGCCGCCATCTGCGGGGTGTCCGAGACGAACACCGCGAGGTCACGGTCGACCAGGCCTTGGTTGTGCGGGAGTCTCTGTGCGACACCGATGTGGTATTCGGCCAGCTCCTTGCCGATGTTCCGGGAACCGGAGTGCAGCATCAGCCAGACAGAATTCGACTGATCGAGACACAGTTCGATCATGTGGTTTCCTGATCCGAGCGTTCCCATCTGCTTGGTTGCCCGTTCCTCACGGAATCTGACCGCCTCCGCGACCCCGTCGAACCGCCCCCAGAAGTCGTCCCACCCAGCGGTGGCCGACCCATGGAGCCGTCCCGGATCGACGGGGCTGTCATGCATCCCGCGGCCGACAGGAACAGCCTGCTCGATCTTCGACCGAAGCCGCGAAAGGTCACCCGGCAGATCATTCGCCGTGAGCGACGTCTTCACCGCAGACATCCCACACCCGATGTCCACCCCCACCGCCGCCGGACACACAGCACCCCGCATGGCGATGACCGACCCTACCGTCGCCCCCTTGCCGTAGTGCACGTCCGGCATGACGGCCAGGCCCTTGATCCACGGCAGCGTCGCCACGTTCCGCAGCTGCTGCATCGCGACGTCCTCGACCGTCGCCGGGTCCGTCCACATGCGGATCGGAACCTTCGCCCCCGGCACCTCTACGTACGACATACCTTCCCCATTCCCCCGAACAGCATCAAAAGTCGTCAATCGCAAAACCCGGCGCCAAGGTCGACGTACAGGACAACGGACCGGCGTCCACGGCAGTGCGTGCGATACACATTGTCTCCAGCAGCCAGGCCCACGCGGCAACCGATTAACCACGGGCGACCAGCGGACACATCCGCGCCGAACCGTCGAGAGGAGCCTCACCGTGCAGCGGAAGGCGTACGTACCGGGCGCCGCCGTGCTCCTCGCGGCCCTGCTGACCTCCTGCACCGGCGGCTCCGGCGGCGGCGCGGCGGAGGACTCGAAGGCCGGCAACTCCACCGCGAGCACGACCGCCGCCCAGCCCGGCAAGTACAGCACCCTCGCCGACGCCTGCAACGCGGTGAGCCACAGCACCCTCGACTCGCTCCTGCCGGGGATCAAGCTGATAGCGGACCAGGAGCAGCGCGACACGGCGTACGAGGGCGAGGCCGCGCTCACGTACAACAACGACCGCCGCTCCGGCTGCCGCTGGAAGGCCGAGGCGACCAACGCCACGGACCATCTGTTCGTCGACTTCGAGCGCGTGGTGTCGTACGACAACGCCGTCAGCGACGACAGCCGCGCCCACCAGGTCTTCGACACCGAGGAGAAGGCCGCGGACCTTCCCGAGCCCGGTCCCAGCGCGACTTCCAGCACCAGCACCAGCACCAGCACCAGCGATCGCCGCGCAGATGCAGCAGCTCCCGGCCTTCCTGCACCACCCCCCGCACCGGATCTGCGTCCGGCTCCCCCGCCTCGGGCGGCACCGGGCGCGCGCGCGCCACCCCCTCCGGTTCTGCGTCGGCCTCCGGCTCTGCGTCTGCGTCTGCCTCCGCCTCCGGCAGCCCCTCCGCCACCGAGACCCCGACCGACCTCCAGCCCCGCACGCTCGACGACCTCGGCGACGAGGCGTTCCTGAACGATCAGCTGAGCACTGCCCAGCAGCGGACTGTGACTGTGGTGTTCCGCACGTCCAATGTGATCGTGACCATCGAGTACGACGAGCAGCCGACCGCCTCCGGAAGCGTCCCGAGCAGCAAGGACATGCAGGACAAGGCCCGGAAACTGGCCCGGCAGCTGGCCGGTTCACTGGGCTGAGTGGCCCCGCGCGCCCACTGAGGCAGGGGAGCCGAACCTCACCCCGCATGCGCCCCCACCGCGTACCGTGGCCCCTCGGACCCGATCCGACCGCACGATCCACGAGCGTTATGAGTGAAGGAACCATGCACCGACCTGCACAGCGAGACCTGGGGGTACCTCCCACGCCGTTTAGGCAGTGGGGGAGAGATCAGCACGATCAGGGCGAGCGGCAGCCGGGCCGGCGGGGCTCGCGTCTGCGCCGTCTCCTCGTCTGCGCGGCCGCAGTTCCTGCGGTGCTCGTCGCCGCCGGGTGTTCGGACTCGGGCTCGGGTACCGGCACGACCGCCGACGCGAAGAAGCAGCCGAAGTCGAGCGCGCAGCCCTCGCAGAGCGCCTCGGCGAACGCCGTGCAGCCGGCCGCGTACTCGACGTTGCCCGACCCCTGCGCCGTGCTGTCCCAGAAGACCCTGGGCGACCTGGTCCCGAAGGGGGCGAAGTCCGGCAAGAAGGGCATGTCGGACGACGCGAAGAACCGCTCCAGCTGTTCGTGGAACAGCCTGGAGAGCAATGGACTCAAGGGCTCCCAGTTCCGCTGGCTGAACGTCTCCCTGCTGCGCTTCGAGTCGGACGCGATACGCGGCACGGGCAACAAGCTCGCACACGACTACTACACCAAGCAGCTACAGGACGCGCAGTCCACCGAGGGTGCGAAGAACACGAAGTCGGAGCCGGTCGCCGGGGCGGGCGACGAGGCGACGGCGGTGCGCTACGACCTGACGAAGAAGGAAGGCTCCTTCAAGCAGCAGACGGTCGTGGCGCGCGTGGAGAACGTCGTGATCACTCTTGACTACAACGGCGCGGGCCTGGCCGGCGGCAACACGCCGAGCGCCGACGACCTCACGAATGCGGCGGAGAAGGCCGTCAAGGAGGTCGTGGCCTCGGTGTCCTCCGCGAACCAGGGAGACGGCAAGGCGGGCGCGTCTTCGTCGGGGGGCGCCTCGCCGTCGAAGTCGGCGTCCGCGAGCCCGTCGAAGAGCGCGGGGGGCGCATCGAACGCCTCGAAGAACGCTTCCCCGTCGGCGTCGGCGTCGGCGTCGGCGTCGGCGTCCAAGAAGAGCTGACCGGGCTACTGGTCAACTCGCCGCGTCATCAGGGAAGTTGGTGGTGGTCAGGTCTGGTACGGGCGGGGCCCCCGCCACTCCGGCCACCTGTTCGTGACACATGTGTGCCACCCTGTTGCGCGCAACAACCCGCAATGGGAGGGGAGTACAGGTGGCAGCGCCACTGCAGCTGACACGGATGCACCGGATTCTCATCGGCGTGGTCGTCACCGGTGCGGTCATCATCGCCGGGATCGGCTTCGCGGGTTCGTACGCGGCCGTTCGCGCGCTCGCCATCAAGAAGGGCTTCGGGAACTTCAGTTACGTCTTCCCGATCGGCATCGACGCGGGCATCTGTGTTCTGCTCGCCCTCGACCTGCTGCTGACCTGGATCCGCATCCCCTTCCCGCTCCTGCGGCAGACGGCCTGGCTGCTGACGGCGGCGACGATCGCGTTCAACGGTGCGGCGGCCTGGCCGGACCCGCTGGGTGTGGGCATGCACGCGGTGATCCCGATGCTGTTCGTGGTCGCGGTGGAGGCGGCGCGGCACGCGGTCGGCCGGATCGCGGACATCACGGCGGACAAGCACATGGAGGGTGTCCGCCTGACCCGCTGGCTGCTGTCTCCGATCCCCACGTTCCTGCTGTGGCGCCGTATGAAGCTGTGGGAGCTGCGCTCCTACGACCAGGTCATCAGGCTGGAGCAGGATCGTCTGGTCTACCAGGCCCGCCTCCACTCCCGCTTCGGACGCGCCTGGCGCCGCAAGGCCCCGGTGGAGTCCCTGATGCCGCTGCGCCTGGCCCGGTACGGCGTCCCGCTGGCGGATACGGCTCCGGCGGGCTTGGCTGCGGCGGGGATAGAGTTGGCGCTGATACCGGCGCCTCGGGTCGACGTCGTCGTGGCCGATCGTGCCGCTGGGGCGGCGCCCGTCCCGCAGAGAACGGCACCTCCGAGCGAGCAGCGCCCCCAGCTGGTGGGCAACCAGAACCCCGGGCAACCGGACCGCGTACCCGGGCCCGACGACCAGAGCCCTTGGTTCAACGCCTCCCAGCAGATCGCCTACCAGGGCGGCTACGACCCCACATTCGAACCGGAGCCTTCCTACGAGCCGGAGGAAGAGCACTGGCAGTGGTACGAGGAACAGCAACCGGAGCAATACCAGGCTTCCGCCCCGGAGCAGTACCAGGCTTCCGCCCGCGACCCGCGCCCGGAGCAGCCCCAAACCCCCTCCCCGGAGCAGCCCCAGGCCCCCTCCCCGGAGGACACCGGCAGCTTCCCCATCCCGGTCGGCCCGACCCGCACCCGGGAACTCGGCGAGGGCGGCGGCGCCCCGGAGTCCGAGCCGGGCGAGGAGTCGTACTACCAGGTCTTCAAGCAGTCGATCAACGGCAGTTACCCGACCCCGCGCGAGTTCAGTGACAACGTCGAGGCCGAGTTCCGCATCACCCTCCCCGTGGAGGAGGCCAAGCGCATGGTCAACCGCTTCACCAACCGCCACACCGCGGAACTGGAAGACGACCACATCGCGTGACAGACGCGCGCACGACGGAGGGGCGCCCGGAGAACACCGGGCGCCCCCTCCGTCGTAGGACGCGGACTTACTCCCCGAGCAGGGCCCGCACCCGGTCCTGCCCCACCGCGAGCAGCAGCGTGGGCAGTCGCGGCCCGGTGTCGCGGCCGACGAGCAGGTGGTACAGGAGTGCGAAGAACGTCCGCTGGGAGGTCTTGATCTCCGGCGGCAGTTCCTTGGGCGTGGCGTCGGCGGAGAACCCGGCCTGGACCTTGGGCACGCCGTACACGAGGTGGGTCAGCCCGTCCAGCGACCAGCGCTCCTCGAGCCCGTCGAGCAGCAGCCGCAGCGACTGCTGGGCCTGCTCGTCGAGGGACTTCAGCAGCTCGACGTCGGGCTCGTCGCGGACGATGGTGCGCTGATCCGCGGGCACATGGGTGTTGATCCAGGCCTCGGCCTTGTCGTACCGCGGCCGGGCCTCGTCCAGCGAGGCGAGCGGGTTGGCAGGGTCGAGGTCGGACAGGATGCGCAGGGCCTGGTCCTGGTGGCCGGCGGTGATGTCGGCGACGGACGCGAGTGTGCGGTACGGCAGCGGGCGGGGGGTGCGCGGCAGCTCACCGGCGGCGGTGCCGACGGCACGGGTGTACGCGGCGACGTCCGCCGGGAGGGCCGAGTCGTCGGCGACCTTGCCCGCGAGCTTGTCCCACTCGTCGTAGAGCCGCTGGATCTCCTGGTCGAAGGCGATCTT
>CBFHCJ010000253.1:0-8795 GCA_965654005.1 uncultured Streptomyces sp.
GTACGGCGGTAAGACTAACCCGAGCACTGGAATCAGCCATACGGAAGGGCCCCCCCCGGATCCGGTGGGGGCCCATCCCTCTGCGGCGGGGGGGCGATGTGGACGATGTCGTACGGGCCGAGCCGCCCGCCGAGTTCAACGGCCCGGAATCGTCGGCGGCTGTCGGTCAACGGCGTCGACCGAGCGTCGACGGCGGACGGCTGCTGCGATGACGCCCCGTGTGGCGGTCTATGCGGCGTGTTCCCGCACGTCCTCCGCCAGCTTCTTGTCGAGGGCCGCGCGTACCAACGCGGCGGCCAGCACCGCCGGCTCGGTGCCTCCGGCGAGTTCCATCAGTTTCTCGGGGTCCTTCGGCAGGCCGAGCCGCTCCGCCCCTGACAGGGCCTTGGCATCCAGGTAGGGGGCCACCTCCGGCCAGACCTGCTGCACCTCGCGCAGGAAGATGTCCGCACCGGCCGGACCGATCCCCGGTATCTCCTGCAGCAGCCCGCGCAGCGCCGGGACGTCCCCGTCGGCCTCCTTCCGCATGCGCCGAAGGTCGCCTCCCCAATGCTCCGTCAGAAGTTCCGCCCCCTCGCCGAGCTGGGTCGCGGTCCGCTCGTCGTACCGCCGGTAGCCGCCCCGGCCCAGCGCGTCGACGCGTTCCTGCCAGTCGGCCTCGGTCATCCGGCGCGGGTCCTTCAGGCCCGCCTCCTGCAGCTCCCGCACCGTGGCGAGGGCGATCGACGTACGGATGCGGGTGCTGAGCAGCAGGGCCATGAGCAGCAGCCGGTACAGCGGCTGCGGGGTGTCCTTGAGCGGGATGCCCGCCTCCTCGGCGTAGGTGCGTCCGTGCTCGGCGACGAGTTCCTCGATGACACGGGTGGCTCTGTCCTCGCGGGTCATGGCAGCCTCACTGGGGTGGCTTGAGCGGGTCGTGACCGATGGTCATCAGCCGGCGGCGACGGTCGCCCCCGTCGGCCTCGGGCTCGTTCTCCGTGTCCCGCTGGGTGTTGACGGTCTCCACGACGTCGTACCTCACCTGGATGTCGTCGTCCGTGAGATCCGTACGCCGCTTCTGCGGGATCGCGGGGACGTGCCGCCCGGTCGGGGTGCCCGCCTGCTCGGGCAGCGGCTCGGTCTCCTCGTCGGCGTCCCGGACCCACCGTCGCGTCCGGCAGGCCGAGGGCGGACGCGACGGTCTGCGGGCGGCCGTCCGGCGGGACGCCCAGCGCGGCCGCCCGTTCGGCAGCGGGCGGACCGCGGGCGTGTGGGGCGGCACCGGCGAGAAGGAGCGCTTGGCGGCGGTGAGGTCCTCGACGGCCGGTCCCGTCGTCCCGACGGGGAAGAACAGCTCGGGGTCCTCGCCCACGCACGCCGCGTACCGCAACCACTTCATGCGCGCCCGGGTCCCCAGCACGGATCGGGTGAAACCCGGCCGACCACGCCTCGGCGGCAGGACGGGGCCGGGGATCTTCCGGGCGGGCCGGACGGCGGTGGCAGCGCGGTGCTCGTCGAACGGCACTGAAGACACCTGCGGCGGCGGATCGTCGAACGGTACCGAAGACACGTACGCGAACGGGTCGTCGAACGGCGCTAAGGACATGTACGCCAACGGGTCGTCGAACGGCACAGGCGTATACGTCAACAGGGGCACTCAGCAAGGGCTCGCGAGCCGGCCCAGCAGGCGGGGCCCAACTGGCAAGACGGTCCTTACGGTGGCCGCATGTCTGAACATAACATCGGTCCCCGCATGAATACGATAACGCTCTGGGACATATCCCTGTGGGGGTTCGCCGCGCTGGCCGTCGCGGCGTTGCTCGTCGGCTTCTCCAAGACCGCCGTGAGCGGCGCCAATACGGTCAGCCTCGCCATCTTCGCCGCCGTCCTGCCGGCCCGCGCCTCGACCGGCGTCCTGCTGCCCCTCCTGATCGTGGGGGACGTCCTCGCGGTCCTCACCTACCGGCGGCACGCCCACTGGCCCACCCTGTGGCGTCTGTTCCCGGCGGTCGCCGCGGGCGTCGTCCTGGGCACGCTGTTCCTGGTGTGGGCCGACGACGGGGTCGTACGGACGTCGATCGGCGCGATCCTGCTGCTGATGGCGGCGGTCACGCTGTGGCGCCGCCGGACCGCCGAGCAGGCGGACGACCCCGACGGCGTGGTCACCCGCGCCGGGCGGATCAAGGCCCGCTCCTACGGCGTCCTCGGCGGCTTCACCACGATGGTCGCGAACGCGGGCGGCCCAGTGATGTCGATGTACCTTCTCTCAGCCGGCTTCCGTAAACTGGGCTTCCTCGGTACCTCTGCCTTCTTCTTCCTGATCGTCAACGTCTCCAAGGTGCCCTTCAGCGCGGGCCTCGGCCTGATCGACGGCCGTTCGCTCCTGCTGGACGCGGCGCTCGCGGCGTTCGTGGTGCCGGGCGCCTTCATCGGCAAGTGGGCGGTCAACCGAATCAACCAGCGGCTGTTCGAGCAGCTGGTGATCGCGGCGACGGTGGTGGGCGCCGTACAACTGCTGCTGCGCTGAGCACGGATACGGGCAGGGGCGGCGGGCAGGGGCGGCGGGGCTACCCGAGCAGCGCGGGCAGGTTCGCGAAGGAGTCGACGACGTGGTCGGGCTCGCCGCTCGCGGCCCGGTGGGTCTCCGGCAGGTACTTGCCGGTGCGGACGAGGACCCCGGTGATCCCGGCGCGCTGTGCCGCGAGCACGTCGGACTCGACGTCGTCACCGACCATCAGAGCCTGGTCCGCGCCGACCCCCACATGGGCCAGCGCCGCCTCGAAGAACGCGGGCGACGGCTTGCCCGTGACCAAGGCCTCCATGCGCGACGCCTTCTCGAGACCGAGCAGGAAGGCCCCCGAGTCGAGCTGCAGCCCGCGGTCGGTGCGCCAGTACGGATTGCGGTGCATGGCGACCAGCCGGGCACCCCGCTGGAGGTGGCCGAAGGCGCGGTTGAGCGAGGTGTAGTCGAACTCGGGACCCGCCCCGCCGATGATCACCACCTCTGGCACGGTGCCCTCGTCGACGAGGTCGACGACAGAGACACCTTCCAGGTCCTCCCGGATGTCACCGCTGTTGAGCAGGGAGCACCGCGCGCCAGGGAAGTGCTCGGCGAGGTACGCGGCGGTAATGGCGGGCGCGGTGAGGATGTCCTCGGCGGCCACGGGGAAGCCGGCCGCGGACAGGGTCTCGGCGATCGACGCGCGGGTGCGGGACGTGGTGTTGGTGAGCAGCGCGACGGCGCGACCGGAGTCACGGATCTCCCGCAGCGCCTGCACCGCGCCCGGCAGCGGCTGCCACGAGACGGTGAGGACTCCGTCGATGTCGATGAGGACGGCACGCACTGAATCCATGTCAGGACGATAGCGAGCGTGGTGTCCGGCCGCCGCCCGAGGCGGAGGGCGCCAGGAGGTGCGAGCCGAGGCGGCCCGTACCCTCGTCACCATGTCCCCGCACGTCCTGGTCCTCGGCGGCACCACCGAGGCACGCGAACTCGCCACCACACTCACGTCCCGTCCCGGCGTCCGGGTGACCACCTCCCTGGCCGGGCGGGTGTCCCGGCCGGGGACGGTCCACGGGGAAGTCCGCATCGGGGGGTTCGGCGGCGCCGAGGGGCTGGCCGCCTGGCTGCGCGAACACCGCGTGGACGCGGTCGTCGACGCCACTCACCCGTTCGCCGTCGGCATCACTGCGAACGCGGCGCGGGCCGCGGCGGCCATGGGTGTCCCCGCCGTGGTGCTGCGCAGACCCGGCTGGCACGCGGGCCCCGGTGACCGGTGGCACGAGGCGGGCTCGCTCGCCGAGGCGGCGCGCCTGCTCCCACGGCTCGGCGGACGCGTCTTCCTCACCACCGGCCGGCTGGGGCTCGCGGCCTTCGCGCACCTGGCGGACCTCCACTTCGTCGTACGGTCGGTGGAGCCGCCGGAGCCCCCCATTCCCCCGGACGCGAAGGCGCTGTTGGCACGCGGGCCGTTCACGGTCGAGGGCGAGACCGCGCTGCTGCGTGAGCACCGCATCGACGTCCTCGTGACCAAGGACAGTGGGGGATCGGCGACGGCGGCCAAACTCACCGCCGCGCGGGAACTCGCCCTGCCCGTGGTCGTCGTACGTCGTCCGGACCTGCCCGAGGGCGTCACGGCGGTGCCGGATGTGACCACAGCACTGGCCCGGTTGGGCCTCAGCCCTTGATGACGTCGTTTGAGGTTGTACGCCCGGAGCGAGCCGTGCCGGGATCCGCTCGGGCCCGGGGCCACACGCTGCCGCGCCCCGTTAACTCCGTGGACGCCTGCGCAGCAGATACGTGTCCATGATCCAGCCCTTGCGCTCCCGGGCCTCCGTGCGCAGTCGCTCGATGCGCTCGGCCGTCTCGGTGAGGGGGCCGGAGACGAGTATCTCGTCAGGTGTGCCGATGTACGCGCCCCAGTAGATGTCGATGTCCTGGTCCGCGTACTGCCGGAAGGTCTGGTGGGCGTCGAGCATCACGACCACGTCGTCGACCCCCTCCGGGAAGCCCTCCGCGAGACGGCGGCCCGTCGTGATCTGGACGGGCCGGGCGACCCGGTTGAGCCCCGTGCGGTGCTTCGCGACGAGGGCCGAGACGCTGCTGATGCCGGGCACGACGTCATATGTGAACGTCACCGCACCCCGGTCCAGGACCTCCTCCAGGATGCCGAGCGTGCTGTCGTACAGCGCGGGGTCGCCCCAGACCAGGAACGCACCGCTCTCGTCCTCGCCCAGCTCCTCCACGATGAGCCGCTCGTAGATGTCGGCGCGTGCCGAACGCCAGTCGCCGACGGCGGGGGAGTAGGCGGTAGCGCCCGCCGCCCGGTCGCGCTCGGGGTCGCGCGCCTCGACCAGGCGGTACGCCCCCTGCGGTATGTGCGCGTCGAGAATGTCACGGCGCAGCTGGACGAGGTCCGACTTCACCTCGCCCTTGTCGAGGATGAAGAACACGTCCGTACTCTTCAGGACCTTGACCGCCTGCAGGGTCAGCTGGTCGGGGTCGCCCGCCCCGATGCCGATGACATGAATCTTTCGCACGCCCCCGAGTCTGCCGTACGCCACTGACAGTCCACACATGCCCCTGCCCGGGCCCGCCCTACGACCGCTTCCCACGCAGCCGGGGCGCCCACGCCCTGGCGTCCACGGTGGCCGTCTTCCGCTCGACGACCGCGGCCAACTTCCTGGCCCAAGAGACCAGTTCGGTCACCTCCATGCCGTACGGCCGGTCCTGTCCCGCACCGGTCGCCCACTGTTCGACGGCCCCGGCGCCGCGCCGCAGCAACCGGGCGCCGCCGGTCGTGTTGCCGCGGGCCGCGTGCGTGAGGCCGACCGCGAGCTGGGCGAGCCCGCGCCACAGGGCCCGCTCCTCGGTCGGCCCCGACTTCCAGGCGTCCTCGAACACCTCGTGCGCGTGGAACGGCTTCCCGGCGTCCAGCAGGGCCTGGGCCTCGGCGACCGTGTCCTCCGGGGTGCGTACGACGCCCTCAGGCTGGCGCTCCACACCCTCCGCCCCGTACGGCAGGGGCCGCCCCAGCCCGTCCCGCGGCCGTGCGTTGCGGGCCCGTCCTTCCGCGTCCCGATCGCGTCCCCGATCCGCCCCGGCCTGTGATGCGTCGCTCATACCTCGATTGTCCCGCGTCCCCTGCCCTCTTCGGGCAGTCCCCGGCGTGGGGTAAAGTTCTGTCCGCGCGATCACGCGGGCCACCGTGGGAAGCGCACCGGGACGTGGCGCAGCTTGGTAGCGCACTTGACTGGGGGTCAAGGGGTCGCAGGTTCAAATCCTGTCGTCCCGACGGTTTTGTCGGAAGTTTCCGCAGGTCAGGGGGCTCTCTTCAGAGGGCCCCCTGACGCGTGAGTGGGAGCGATCGGGAACCCTCTGACGTTCCTCGTGCCCCGCCGCTCCCAATCGCCGTCCTCGGGAATCGCGGTGTCCTTCCTCATCCATCCTGCGTAGATGCCGGTGCGAGGTCTGGAGCGGCCTCAGCGCTGATGAACATCGCTGTTCGCTTTCTTTGCCGCGAGATCGCCGGCTGGATGGGATGTCATGCGGCTGCTGCCTGCGGACGGTTGCTCAGGGCCTGGCGTGTGGCGTGGACGAGGGCTTGGGCGCGGGGGTCGCTGGTGACGGTGGGGTGCATGCCGTTGGTCACGTAGGCGAAGGCCAGGTCCAGGTCGGGGTCGGCGAAGGCGAGTGTGCCGCCGCGTCCGGGGTGGCCGAAGGCGGCGGGCGAGCTCATGGGGGAAGCGGGGCCGTGCAGCATGAATCCCAGCCCGAAGCGGGTTCTGGCCAGCAGGACGCGGTCCGGTCCGGAGGAGTGCTCGCTGCGGGCTTCGGCCAGCATCCGGCTGGAGAGGATGCGCCCTGAGGCGAGAGCGTCGTAGAAGCCGGCCAGGGCGCGGGCGGTGGCGATGCCGTTGCTGGCAGGGAGTTCAGCGGCGCGCCAGGCCGGGGCGTTCTCGTCCGGGGAGGGAGAGACGGTGGCGAAGGCGCGGCTGGTGAGGGAGGCGGGATCGGCGTAGACAGCGGCAATGTCGGCGCGGGGGCGGGCGCGCAGGGCGCCGGCCGGGGTCTTCGGAGGCTCGAGGGCGGCGATCCGGCCGACCTGCGCCTGGCGGTCGTCGGGCAGGCCGATCCACAGGTCCAGGTCCAGCAGCTCGGTGACGTCCTCGGCGAGCAGAGTGCCGAGAGAGCGGCCGTCCGTGCGCCGGACCAGCTCCGCGACCAGCCAGCTGAAGGTCTGGGCGTGGTAGCCGTGGGCGGTGCCGGGTTCCCACCACGGCCGCTGGGCGGCGAGGGAGGCAGGGCCGGTGATCTGGTCCTCGGCCTGGGCGGCGGTGAGCGGGGTGTCGAGGGCGGCCACGCCGGCCTGGTGGCAGAGCAACTGGCGGGTGGTGATGCGTTCTTTGCCTGCGGCCGCGAACTCCGGCCAGTAGTCGCGGACGGGGGCGTCCAGATCGATGAGGCCCCGGTCGGCCAGGAGGAGGACGGCGGTCGTGGCGACGCCCTTGGTGGCTGAGCGCAGCAGCACCGCGGTGTCGCGGGTCCAGGGTCTGCCCTGCTCTTCGGTGGCGTCGGCGTCCGCGGTGCCGCCCCACAGGTCGACCACCAGACGGCCGTGATGGTAGACGGCCATGGCCGCACCGCGCTCTCCGCGCAGGGTGAAGTTGGCCGCGAAAGCCTCCCGCACGGCGTCGAAGCCGTCAGCCGTCATGCCTCGAACGTCTGGGCCGGTCTGCATGGCGCGTCCTTCCGATGATCTAGCGCTTCCATTAACCAGCCTAAGCAAATGATCGATGATCGATCATGTCGGTTACGTCACATCCGTGCGCTCACCCTCAAAGTGCACGGGCGGATGCAGCCCGGACGGCGGCGGACTGTCGCGATCAGGACGCAGATCGACAAGCGATCTGTCAGGTCTCTCGGTCGCACAGAGGTGTCGATGCGCTGATCGGCGCGATCGACTCCCCACGGCTGGACTTCAGGATGAGTTCGGCACGGGCCCTGATGCACTCGTACGCGCTGGACGGCACGGAGGCGGCGTGCGTGGCGACGCATCATCGCACTGGAGAACCACGTCGCCGCCTCCCGTCCCGCGTCGCGGGGAGCTGGCGGCCGCCCTCGACGGCGCGGCGGCGATGCGCCAGCGCCATGCGGCCGTCCATGGCCTCGTACGACGCGGAGATCTCCGGACCCCGCCTTCGTGTGCGTGGGGCACCTTCACTCGCTCACGGCGAAGACCGGGGCGTGCGCCTGATGTGACGTGACTGGCGCGCCGGGCGGACAAGGATGTTGACGGACCGTTCGGTACCGGATTTGCCCAGGTGACGGTAGATTCATCGAACGAAAGTTTGGAGAAGGCTCTCGCGTGGGACTCACTCGGTCTTCACTTGAATTTTGCGGAGATGCAGTTGCCATCTCGTCAACCGGTGGTTCTTGACGCTGCCCGCCGTCTTCACATCGGCTTTCAGTCACCTGGGTCGCAACGCTGCTCCCTTGCCCGGAAGGCACTTGATTGTGAACGCTCGTACCACCCGTAGGACCGCTGCGCGCCGTACCGCCATCGCCCTGGCCGCCTCCGTGCCGGCCTTCTCGCTCGCTGCGTGCGGTGTCATCGACGGAGTAGGCGGGAGCAGCGGCTCCGCGAGCCCCAAGAAGGGCGACGACATCACGGTGGGTCTCCTTCTGCCGGAGAAGGAGAACTCGCAATACAACAAGTTCGACTACCCCATCATCAAGAAGCAGGTGCTCTCCCTCACCCACAACAAGGGCAAGGTCGTCTACGCCAACGCCGAAGCGGACGCGGCCAAGCAGAACGAGCAGCTCGACCGGATGATCGCCGACAAGGTGGACGTGCTGCTGCTCGACGCGGTGGACTCCAAAGCCATCGCGTCGGGCGTGCGGAAGGCCAAGGACGCGGGTATCCCGGTTATCGCCTTCGACCGGCTCGCGCAGGGCCCGATCGACGCGTACATCTCCTTCGACAACGAACTGGTCGGCCAGGTGCAGGGCCGCTCCCTCGTCGACGCGCTCGGCGACAAGGCCGCGACCAGCAAGATCGTCATGATGAACGGCTCGGGCGCCGACCCGAACGCGGTGCAGTTCAAGGACGGCGCGCTCGACGAGCTCCGGGGCAAAGTGGACATCGTCAAGTCGTACGACACCAAGGACTGGAAGCCGGAGAACGCCAAGAAGAACATGGAGGAGGCCATCCGGGTCATCGGCATCGGCAACATCGCCGCGGTCTACTCCGCCAACGACCACCTTGCCGGCGCGATCATCGACGCGCTGAAGGGGGCGGGCGTCAGCAAGGTCC
>CBFHCJ010000254.1:0-8781 GCA_965654005.1 uncultured Streptomyces sp.
TCTCCCGGCGCTCTCACCGGGACCGGAATTTCAGCCGCGCCCCCCAGGGTTCTAGCCTGGGGGGCGCGGCATTTCCGTAGGACCGCATATGAGACGCGCAATCCGTACGCGTCAGGCGCAGGAACGAGGCACCAGATGACCGACCCGGTGACGCTGGACGGCGAGGGCACGATCGGCGAGTTCGACGAGAAGCGGGCCGAGAACGCCGTGCGAGAACTGCTCATCGCGGTCGGCGAGGACCCGGACCGAGAGGGGCTGCGGGAGACGCCGGGGCGAGTGGCGCGGGCGTACAAGGAGATATTCGCCGGGCTGTGGCAGAAACCCGAGGACGTGCTGACGACGACGTTCGACCTCGGGCACGACGAGATGGTGCTCGTGAAGGACATCGAGGTCCTCAGTTCCTGCGAACACCACCTGGTGCCGTTCGTCGGAGTCGCCCACGTCGGCTACATTCCGTCCACCGACGGCAAGATCACGGGCCTGTCGAAGCTGGCTCGGCTCGTGGATGTCTACGCTCGCCGGCCCCAGGTGCAGGAACGACTCACCACGCAGATCGCCGACTCACTGATGAAGATCCTGGAACCGCGTGGCGTGATCGTCGTGGTCGAGTGCGAGCACATGTGCATGTCGATGCGCGGGGTCCGGAAGCCCGGTGCGAAGACCATCACGTCGGCGGTGCGCGGCCAACTGCGGGACTCTGCCACCCGCAACGAGGCGATGAGCCTCATCATGGCGCGCTGAGTCCCGCAGCTCCCCTGCGCTCTACGAGCACGTGCCTTACGAGCCTGTGCCTTACGTGCCTGTGCCTACGAGCCCGTGCCCTACGAGACGGGCGCCGTGCCGCCGTTGTGGTTGTGGTCGTCGTCCTCCGGGAGTTTGCAGACCCGTTCCAGGAAGAAGGCGGCCGCTATGACCGCGATACCTGCCAGGACCGAGAAGCCCGCGTAGATGGCCTGGTCGCGGCGGGTGGGGATGTCCAGGGACTCCAGGAGGAAGACGCCCGTGCCGCCGTACATTCCGGTGACCAGGGAGGCGACCAGGGCGCTCGCCTGACCGAAGACGACCGCGCGGGCCGCCATCAGCGGGTCGACCCCCTTCGCGCCGGGGCGGCGCTCCCGCTGGGCCTTGAGGCGGGCGCGGAGGGAGAGTGCCGTGGCCATCAGGACCACGGCGATCAGGGCGAGGACGATGGGCGCGGCCAGGGGGACCCGGGGCAGCGTGCCCACCGCGTTCCACAGGCGGGCGCCCCCCCAGGACAGCACTCCGGCCACCACGAACACCGCTGCCAGCGTCCTGATGCGCAGCTCTTTCACGATGTCCCTTCGTCAGCCGACGGTCTGCCGTACGGGGTGGTGGTGCGGGGAAGATCCCCGGCCCGCCCGGTAGACCTTAACGACTACTCGGGCAGCCGGAGTTCCAGGTCGGGCCGGGACGTGACGCCGTCGCGGGTGACGGTGGCGAGCAGGTCGGCCACTGGGCCGCGGCCGGGGAGCTGTGCCTCGGGGGCCATGTCGTACCACGGCGCGAGGACGAAGGCCCGCTCATGGGCGCGGGGGTGGGGGAGGGTCAGCACCGGGTCGTCGGAGACGACCTCCGCGTATGTGACGATGTCCACGTCGAGCGTGCGCGCTCCCCAGCGCTCGTCGCGCAGCCGGTGGAAGGCCTCCTCCACGGCGTGTGCGCGCTCCAGGAGGGCGGAGGGGGGCAGGGTCGTCTTGAGGATCACGACCGCGTTGAGGTACGTCGGCTGGCTGCCCGGCTCGACGCCCCACGGCTCCGTCTCGTACACCGGAGAGACCGCCTTGACGCGGACGCCCGGGGTGTCCTCCAGGGCGTCGATGGCGCCCTGGAGCGTCTCCAGGCGGTTGCCCAGGTTCGAGCCGATGGAGATCACGGCCCGCTTCGGGTTGTGCAGGGTCGTGTCGGCGGCGTCCACCTTCTCCACCACGGAGGCGGGCACCGGCTGTACGGTCGGGTCGCTCTGACCCCCGGTGTAGAAGGCACTCATACTCGGCTCCTGGTGATGGTGACGGTCACATCGTCGAAGGGGACCGTGATCGGCGCGTCCGGTTTGTGGACGCAGACCTCGACCTCCAGGACCGGGGCGTGCTTGAGGCAGGACAGAGCGATGCGCTCGGCGAGCGTCTCGATGAGGTCGACGGGTTCTCCCTCCACCAGGGCCACGACCTCCTCCGCCACCACGCCGTAGTGCACGGTCTTCGACAGGTCGTCGTCGGCCGCCGCTGGTCGCGTGTCCAGGCACAGTACGAGGTCCACGATGAAGGTCTGGCCTTCCTCGCGCTCCTTGGGGAACACGCCGTGGTGCCCGCGGGCCTTCAGGCCGCGCAGTGCGACACGATCCACGCGAATCACTCCTGCCATCGTCGGTAGCGGCGGGTACTCAGCGAGTGCGGCCGGCACACCAGCCTCGAACGAATCTACCTGCGGGCACTGACAGCACTCGCTCAAGGGGGCCGGCGCCCGCGTGACGACCGGGAGGGTTCATCGGGCGTTTCCCCTGGGGGACACGGTGGCTCACCGGGTCGACGGCCGCCGATACCCAGGAGTAGGTGATTCCGACCACTACGGGCCGCCTACCCACTCGGGAGGGTCCGCCCACCGTTCTCTCCGGTGGAGCAGGGGGCCCTGCACTCCCCCAGCTACCGCCGGGGATGCCCCCGGGCACCGCACCCGGCGTCCCAGATCGCACAGCCACGCTATCCGGACCGGACCAGCACGCCGAGCCCGTGAGCCGACCATCACACGATCGAGCTCAGCCGCCCTCATGCACACTCCGCGCTGAGCAGTTGCCAACCCCCTCACGCGGGGGAGCCGTCGTCCTCGGCGTCGTTGGATTCGGCCAGGACGGGGGAGGCGTGGTGCGACCAGAGTTTCCAGCCGTCGGCGGTACGGCGGAACACGTTCGTGGCGACCACCAGCTGGCCGACGAGCGGGCCCAGTTCGTCGCTGTCGTCGGGGGCCGGGCCGCCGCTGAGGATGTTCTCGGTGCAGGTCACCAGGGCGGTGTCGCCGGTCACGGAGACGTGGACATCGGTGAGGATGAACTGGATGTAGTCGGTGTTCGCCATGATCAGCGCGTACGACCTCAGGACCTCGCCGCGGCCGGTCAGGACGGGCCAGCCGGGGTGGACGCAAGAGATCACGCCGGAGTCCGCCGGGTCGTGGTACTCCTCGTCGACGCCCAGGTCGGAGGGCGTGAGCCAGAGCGAGGACAGCTCATCGAAGTCACCCCGCTCCATGGCCTCGTAAAAGGCCGTGTTGGCCTGTTCGACCTGTTCGACGTCGGTGTGGGCGGTGCTCACCGGGCTCCCTCGATGGCGCGTGCGACGCGTACGGCGTCCGCGGTCGCCCGCACCTCGTGCACGCGCACCGCCCATGCGCCGGCCTGTGCGGCGAGCGCGGAGACGGCGGCGGTGGCGGCGTCACGCTCCCGCGCGGGGGGCGGCGCGCCCTCGGGACCGGCCAGTACGCGCCCCAGGAACCGCTTGCGGGAGGCAGCGACCAGAAAGGGGTGGCCCAGGCCGCGCAGACGGTCCAGCCCGGCGAGCAGCGCCAGGTCGTGCTCGGCCTCCTTGGAGAAGCCGAGGCCGGGGTCGACGACGATCCGGTCGGGGGCGATGCCGCCCTCCAGAACGGCCTCCACGCGCGCGTGCAGCTCGTCGACGACTTCGGTGACGACGTCCTCGTACATGCCCCGGACGTTGCCACCTTCCAGGAAGCCGCGCCAGTGCATGACCACGAAGGGGGCGTCGGCTGCCGCGACGACCGGGATCATGTCGGGGTCGGCGAGGCCGCCGCTGACGTCGTTGACGAGGGCGGCGCCGGAGGCGAGGGCCCGTTCGGCGACGGAGGCGCGCATGGTGTCGACGGAGACCGTGACGCCCTCGGAGGCGAGGCAGCGGACCACGGGGATGACGCGCCTGAGCTCCTCGGCCTCGTCGACGCGGGTGGCACCGGGGCGGGTGGACTCGCCGCCGACGTCGACGAGGTCGGCGCCCTCGGTGACCAGGCCGAGGCCGTGCTTGACGGCGGCGGTGGTGTCGAACCAGCGGCCGCCGTCGGAGAAGGAGTCGGGGGTGACGTTGACGACCCCCATGACCGCGCAGCGGTCCCAAGTCGGAAGGCCTGCCACACGGCCACGCCCGGTCTTCGTGCTCATATGTTCAGCGTAGGCCCCCGACGGCTCGACGTTCGGTTCGCCGGGGCGGGTCAGTGGTGCCGGGTCCGGCCCTTGGCCGCGCCGGGCTCGTGCGGCGGGGGTGTCGGGGCGGGGGCGGCTCGTGTGTGCGGCTGCCGGCCCCTGCCGCGCGCGGCTCACGCTGGACGCGGACCTGACGCGTGTCGCCCCGGTTCACGCATGTGGCCCCCGGCGCCTGTCACCCCGGTTCAACGCATGTCGCCCCCGGCACCGGTCACCCCGGTTCACGCGGCCCGTATCCCCCGTTCGGCCACCGCGTGCGCGCACGGCCGGGGTGTTGTCGTCCTGCGGCGGAGGAAGCGGGGCAGTGTCACGTTCACGAAGCCCTCCGCCTGCATGGCCGCGAGGCCGATGCGCGGGAGGTCGCGGGAGGACGCGTACACCACGAAGCGCGGCTCCCAGCGCGGCTGGAACTTCGCGTTGAACTTGTACAGCGACTCGATCTGGAACCAGCGGGAGAGGAAGACCAGCAGACCCCGCCACGCGCGCAGCACCGGACCCGCGCCGATCTTCTCGCCGCGCGCCAGCGCCGAGCGGAACATCGCGAAGTTCAGTGAGACGCGGTCGATGCCGAGCTTCGGGGCGGCCTGGAGCGCGGCCACGATCAGCAGTTCGTTCATGCCGGGATCCGCCGCACGGTCACGGCGCATCAGGTCCAGGGAGACACCGTCCGAGCCCCAGGGCACGAAGTGCAGGACGGCTTTCAGGTCACCGTACGGGCCCGGCTCCGCGTCGGCCTTGTGTGCCGTGGCGATCAGGCAGTCACCGTCGGAGGGGTCGCCGATGCGGCCGAGCGCCATGGAGAAGCCGCGCTCGGTGTCCGTACCGCGCCAGTCCTCGGCCGCGCGCCCTATGCGCTCCAGTTCGCCCTCGCCGAGGTCATGGATGCGCCGTACCCGGGTTTCGTAACCGGCGCGCTCGATGCGCTTCACCATCTGGCGTACGTTGCGCATCGCGCGGCCGGCGAGCGAGAAATCCGCGACGTCCACCACCGCCTCGTCACCCAGTTCGAGGGCGTCCAGGCCGGTTTCGCGGGTCCACACCTCACCGCCCGTCTCCGAGCAGCCCATGACCGCCGGGGTCCAGGAGTGGGCCCTGGCCTCGTCCATGAAGCGTTCGATGGCGCCGGGCCAGGCCTCCACGTCGCCGATCGGGTCACCGCTGGCCAGCATCACGCCCGACACGACGCGGTACGTCACCGCCGCCTTGCCGCTCGGCGAGAAGACGACCGCCTTGTCGCGGCGGAGCGCGAAGTGACCGAGGGAGTCGCGGCCGCCGTGCTTCTCCAGCAGGGCGCGCAACTGTTCCTCGTCCTCCTCGGTGAGCCGAGCAGCCGGATGTTCGGGCCGGAAGGCCAGGTAGATCGTCGTCAGCGCGGTCAGCAGGCCGAGCGCGCCGAGCGAGAAGCCCACCGTCCAGGACGCGTTGCCGGTGTATTCGACCGGGCCCTCGAACCCGAACAGTCCGTACAGCACGTGCTCGATGCGGTCGGACAGGCTCGGATCACCGACCATGCCGTGCGGGTGGACGCTGACGATGATCAGACCGAGGCCCAGCGAACCGGCGCCCATGAGGATGAAGTTGGCGAGCGCGCGCCAGCGGCTGCGCGGGTCGGGCAGGGCCGCGAACTCACTGCGGTGGCGCAGCAGGGGTACCAGCAGGGTCAGCGAGATGAGGGTGCCGACGATCGAGTGGCGGTAGACGTATTCCCCCACGGCACCCGCCGGAAGGAGTGTCACTGCCGCGCGCCACGCCCGGCGTTTGCGCCGCCGCAGCCCGTGCGCGAGGAGCAGCAGGAGGACGCCGGCGCTCAGCGACAGAGCCGCCGCGAACGGACCGAGCGAGCCCGGCAGGACCTCGACCATGCGGTGCATGCGGCTGTGCCGGAAGTGCGGGAACACACCCGCGGCGATGTCCAGGACTCCCACGAGAGTGCAGGCCCTGGCGACCAGCGCGGGGACGGCCTCCGGGCGCGGGCCGCGAAGTATGCGGCGCATCACATGTGATCGCTCCGGAACCTCGCCCGACATTTCCCCATCTATCCTGACAGACATCGCATCCCGTAGTTCTGCGAGAGACCTTGAGTCCGGTGCCGATCCGGGCATCCGGCGACATTGCGCCCTCTAGGACGGTGTCACGGGGAGGGAGGTTCACTCCCCAACACAAAGCCGGTTCAAAGCCGAAGGAAAGCCCGGGGCAAGCCCTCGCAAAAAACGCGAGTGCGCCCTGGACGGAAAGCCAGGCAGGGAAAGAGCCCATGGGTCTCACGAGCAACAAAGTGCTGGTACTGGCCGTCATGTTCGCCGTGCTGCTGTTCGGCGGCACGGTTTGGTACTGGCCACGGCTGGCGCGACGCAACTGGCGGGCCGTCGGCGGACGGATCAGTTTGTTGTTCGCCACCCAGTTGGCGATCTTCGCGTCGATCGGGCTCGCCGCCAACCAGGCCTTCGGGTTCTACGCCAGTTGGGCGGATCTGTTCGGCCAGGAGAGCGGGCAGGGTGTGGTCGTCGACCACAACGCAGCGGGTTCGACCGGCGGTCCCCTCCAACTGATCGACACGCAGCAGGTGAACGTGGCGGGCGGGGCGCGGCCGCAGATCGGCGGTCAGATCCAGAAGGTCGGCATAGTGGGCCGTACGACCCATATCGCCTCGTCCGCGTTCGTGTATCTGCCGCCGGAGTACTTCCAACCGCAGTACCGCACGCGGACGTTCCCCGCAGCCGTCGTCCTCACCGGCTACCCGGGGACGGCCGAGGCGCTCATCAAGGGGCTGCACTACCCGCAGACGGCGCACGAGCTGGCCAAGAACGGCAAGATGCAGCCGATGATCCTGGTGATGCTGCGGCCGACCGTGGCGCCGCCGCGCGACACGGAGTGCGTGGACATCCCGCACGGGCCGCAGACGGAGACGTTCTTCGCCAAGGACCTCCCCGACGCGGTGATGGCCCACTACAGGGTGGGCAAGAAGCCCGACAGCTGGGGCATCATCGGCGACTCCACGGGCGGCTACTGCGCGCTGAAGCTGGCGATGCACCACCCGAACGCGTACGCGGCCGGGGCGGGTCTGTCGCCGTACTACCAGGCGCCGATCGACCCGACCACGGGCGACCTCTTCCGAGGGAAGAAGGACCTGCAGAACCGTGCCGACCTGTGGTGGTGCCTCAAGCACCTGCCGGCTCCCGACACCTCACTGCTCGTCACCAGCAGCAAGGTCGGAGAGAAGGACTACAAGTCCACGCTCAAGTTCATGCAGCAGGTGCAGGGGAAGAAGCTGACCCGGATCTCGTCGATCATCCTCGGCAGCGGCGGCCACAACTTCAACACGTGGCGGCGGGAGATCCCGGCGGCTCTGCAGTGGATGAGCGGGCGGCTCAGCGACCGCTGAGCGGGCGAATGCACGGCGGCGGAGCGCGGAATTCCGCGCAATCCGAAGGCGGTCGGCTCCAGGGCGGAGCGGGCCGCCTTCGGCGTAGTCGCCGGGAGGGCTCGGGAATTCGCCGGGGTGCGTCGGATCAAGTCCCTTTCGGGGCACTGCGGGAGGAGGCCGGAGACCGGGCTCCGGCCGTCCGAAAATGATCTTGCGAGGTGCGGTCCGCGGCGTGCAGGGCCGTTGCGGAGTGCCGGAAAGGCACCGGAAAGGCACCGGAAAGGCGGCGGGAGGCACCGGAAAGGCGCTGATGGGGGCAGTTGCCCGCACCCGCGGGCGGCCCCGGCGTATACGGGGTCGGAGGGAATACGCGGGATCGCGGAGGCGAATGTTCCGTTCCTGGTCCTGGCGGAGGTGTGCGAGGGCTTCGCGGTGGCCGTGTTTTTACCATGCGGGGCACCATCATTCGCCTACGCGCGGTAAGTTTCTGGCCATGCCACGTGGACGTCACCGCCATTCCCCGCCCTTGCACAGGCTGTTGCCTCCTTCGGCGATCGCCGGCGTTACGGTCGTCTGCGCCGTGGGGCCCTGGCTGTTCACGGAGCCGCTGGTGCTCCGTGGGCTGGCCGCGGGTGCCGCGGTGACGACGGTCGTCGGCGCGTTCGTCATGCGCCGCTGGGACACGGCGGCGGGCAAACAGGTCGCCGACCTCATGCGCGCGCGGGCGAGCGACGAGTGGCGCCACGAGGAGCGGGTCGCCGAACTGGAGACCGATCTCGAGGAGTCGCGCGAGCTGCGCGCCAAGCTGGAGCACAAACTGCGCGCCAAGCGTGCGGAACTGGCGAACCTGCGCAACGAGCACGCGGCGCTGCTGCGCCGCTACGCCACCGCGGAGACGGAGCGCGCGAGCGCCCTTGAGGGCCGCCGTCTGCTGGAGATAGGGGCGACGGTTCCGGCGGCGCGGGCGCTGCCCGCCGCGGACACCGGGACGCCCGCGACGCAGGAGACGCCGGACCCCGCCGAGAACGTGGCTGCCGGTGCGGACGTACGGGACCCCGAGGACGTGGCCTCCCCTGCGGCGGTCGAGCCGGAGGGGGACGCCGAGCCCGAGCCGTCGGCCCCGCGGGTGTTCTCCCCGGAGGGCTCCTCGCTCTTCGTGCGGGCCGACTCGGCGCTGGCGCGGCTCGCCAAGAAG